>JAHZIU010000250.1 GCA_022601315.1 Betaproteobacteria bacterium | reverse complement strand
CTCCCAATGTGCCAGAATGGGTAACAAACGCTTGGACACGTTATCAAAATATTGCAGGTTTACCGCTAGAAGTTGGTGGCAATTTTCGCTACGTGGGTGACCGGTTCAATAACAACTCAAATACTGTGACCTTAAAAAGTTATGAATTGGTTGATATCCACGCAAGCTATCAAAAAGGCTCAGCTCTCTTCACTGCAAGAATAACCAATTTATTTGACAAGGTTTATGCTTATTGGGGTGATACATTTTACCCGGATCAAGTTTTACTTGGATACCCACGGGCTTTTGAAATTAGCTCTCAATTCAGTTTCTAAAATCAACTGACCGATCATGATGCGCTTTCTAGTCTTAGCTCACCGCTGGGTGGGAATAATACTGTGCCTATTCTTTGCCGCTTGGTTTTTAAGTGGTGCGGTGCTCATCTACCACCCTTTTCCTTCCTTATCAGAAGATGAACGATTGTCGCATAGTGCCGATGTCAATTATTCAAAAATTTCTGTATCCCCGAGGGAAGCCATTAGCGCTACGAACATCACTGAGCAAGATCGTTTACGATTGATTGATCGCGATGGCCGTCCCATCTATGTCTTACATTCTTTCAACAACACAGTTTTTACGATTGGCGCAGATGACGGCATAAAACTAAGTCCAATTACGAATGAGTCGGCAGGTCGTATTGCAGAACGTTTTCTAAGCAAACCAATGAGTCGTGTCGATGGGCCAATTGAATATGATCAGTGGATTGTGCATCAGCGATTTGATACTTATCGCCCTTTTTATCGTGTGCATTTCAAAGATACGGACAAAACGGTGCTTTATGTATCCGAACACACTGGAGAAGTATTACAAAAAACGCTCAGAGCTGAACGCATCTGGAATTATTTTGGTGCTGTGGTTCACTGGGTATACCCAACGGTATTGAGAAAAAATTGGGCACTTTGGGATCAAACCGTCTGGTGGATTTCACTCTTAGGTGTTGTAACAACCGTTGCAGGATTATGGCTTGGCATATCTCGATTGCGCGTCCTAAAACAGACAAATCGACTCATTATCTCCAGCCCATTTAATGGTTGGTTACGGGCGCATCATATCCTTGGAATATTTATTGGTGTATTTGTTTTCACTTGGATACTTAGTGGCTGGTTGTCTATGGATCATGGCCGAATATTCTCGCAACCAGATCCTCTACCAAAACAAGTGAAAGATTATCGCGGCATATCAATCACACAAGCTTCAGAGTCTGTGTCGACAGATGCATTTAAAACAATAAAAGATTTCAAAGAAGCAGAAATTATTGCTGTCGGTGGGAAGATTTTTGTGCTTAGTAAAACAAAAAACGGATTAGAACTTTATGAGCCCTCAAATAATCAATCCCTCTCACCCACTAAATTAACGCAGACACAGGTGACCATAGCGGTTGAACATGCATGGCCAAAGGCACATGTAATATCCGTACAACAACTGGAAAACAACGATATTTATGGGAAGCTCCGCAGTGGAACGTTACCTGACGCTACACTACGAATTATCCTGGATGACCCAGCACAAACATGGGTCCATATCAATATGGAAAACGGAGAAATTTTGTCAGTCATGGATCGTAGTCGTCGAATTTACCGCTGGCTTTTTAATGGGTTGCATAATTTGGATTTTCCAGGATTAACAAACCACCGTCCTCTGTGGGATATTATAATTTTGACGCTACTCACATTGGGATTTGTATTTAGTGTAATCGGCGTTGTTATTGGCTGGAGAAGAATTTTCAATTAGGAAATGAAGATATGCTTTTTTTATGAAGCCTGTCAGAATACGGTAATCTGCAAAGTTGAATTATAAATTCCAAAAATAAAGCAATTTCACTTTTATTGCCCTTAAGCTTGTGATTTCTAGTGGTCTTGCCACGGGGTTGTTTTGTTTGTTTATTCGGCCTTAGGCCGATATTGGTCAAAACAACCACATTCATACAGTAACAAAATTGACGGTTGAAGAAATAGAAAAATTTTGCATACTCGATATACCCGATAACAACTTGCTTTAATAGACCATTACACATTTAATTCTTTCCGCATGCGCCTATCACCACGTTCTATAAATTACCAAAACCATTGCAGGTTTATCCGGCGCTAAAACTGTCGACAACAAACATATTGCTGTAGCGATTCAATAACGTAAATTAGATAAACATTTCACATCATGACTAACCTTCTAAAGCCTGGCAAAACATTTCCGTACTAAAACCATTATCCGCATACAACACCGCGTTTAATTATGTTATACCTCTATGTAGATTCTGTATTGAATTGAAATGAAGGATAATATCAATTAATCAATATCATTATTGGATACCGCATGCAAAAAACAATCTACCTCATTGCCGGTGCAAGACCGAATTTCATGAAAATTGCGCCTATTGTTCGTGCATTAGCAACACAAAGTTATTTGTCATACCGCATAATCCATACTGGTCAGCATTATGACCGGGATATGAATGATGTATTCTTTGATGAACTTGGCATTCCCAAACCAGATATATTTATGGCGGCAGGTGGCGGCACACACGCTCAACAAACTGCTAAAATCATGATAGATTTTGAGCAATACTGCCAAACAGACAGACCAGACGCGGTTCTGGTTGTCGGCGATGTAAACTCAACTTTGGCGTGTTCAATTGTGGCAAAAAAGCTACATATTCCAGTTGCACATGTTGAAGCCGGCTTACGCAGTGGCGACCACTCAATGCCGGAAGAAATTAATCGCCTG
>JAHZIU010000249.1 GCA_022601315.1 Betaproteobacteria bacterium | reverse complement strand
TGTCTATAAAATACAATCTGGACAACTAAATAGTATTGAACAAATGAATATGTTATCTAATAAAGTGGCAATTGTTACCGGTGCCAGCTCAGGCATTGGCCGTGCAACGGCCAAACTATTCGCACAACAGGGTGCAAAAGTTGTTGTTTCCGCACGACGGAAAAATGAACTTGAAACACTTGTAAAAGAAATTACACAAAATGGTGGAGAAGCCGCTACATTTGTAGGTAATGTGACAAATGAATCTCATCACAAGGAACTGGTCGACTTTACCATCCGACACTTTGGTAAACTTGACATTACCTTCAATAATGCCGGTACGCTTGGTGACATGGGCGCAACAACTGACATCACATTAGCATCGTGGGAAAACACGATCAGTACTAATCTTACCAGCGCTTTTTTGGGTGCGAAATACCAATTACCGGCTATAACCAAATCAGGCGGATCCATTATTTTTAATTCGTCGTTCGTTGGTTATTCTGTAGGAATGCCACAAATAGCGGCTTATGCCGCGAGTAAAGCGGGAATGATTGGTTTGACCAAAGCGCTTGCTGTTGAATATGGATCACAAGGTATTCGAATAAACGCCCTGTTGCCTGGCGGCACTGATACACCTATGGCCAACGCGTTTGGAGACTCGCCTGAAGTAATAACTTTCGTTAGAAATATGCATGCAATGAAAAGAACAGCTACACCAGAAGAAATCGCGCAGTCGGCACTGTACCTTGCTTCCGACATGTCGAGATTTACCACAGGTACCGCCATGTTGGTAGATGGTGGCGTCTCTATTAGTAAAACATAAATATTATCTTTTACTGAACACAGCGTATAGAGGCGGATAAATGATAGCTGATCAAGCGTATGTAAACTACAACCGAATTGCAAAAGCAATTGACTATATAAAAACACATTTTAAAGATCAGCCCGCTTTGGATGAAATAGCCAGCGCAGTCGGTATTAGTGCTTTTCATTTTCAGCGAATATTTTCTGACTGGGCAGGTGTTAGTCCTAAAAAATTTGTGCAATATCTAAGTATCGAGTACGCCAAACAATTACTGGAAAAAGAGCAATCAACATTACTGGATGCAGCGTATGAAACGGGATTATCCAGTTCAAGCCGCTTGCACGACCTGTTCATTAATATCGAGGGAATGACGCCGGGTGAGTTTAAAAATGGCGGAAAAAAATTGATCATCAATTATTGTTTTGCAGAAAGTCCATTTGGGAAAATAATTGTTGCATCAACGGCAAAAGGTATATGCCACATGTTTTTTGATGAGGACGAACCACAAGCCGTGTGTAATTTAATTTCACGCTTCCCAAATGCGCAATACCACCAAGTCGTTGATAAGTTTCAGAAAGATGCACTATATATTTTCCAAAAAAACTGGCATCAATTAGATCAAATCAAACTGCATCTGAATGGCACAGCTTTTCAGCTAAAGGTGTGGGAAGCTTTGTTAAAAATCCCCCTGGGGGGCTTAACAACCTATGTCGATATTGCTAAAAAAATCAGCAATCCCAAAGCAGCTAGAGCCGTCGGCACAGCGACAGGCAAAAACCCCGTGGCGTTTCTTATCCCCTGTCATAGAGTGATAAAAGCTAACGGTAATACTGGCGATTATATGTGGGGAAATACACGAAAATCTGCCATCATTGGTTGGGAGGCATCAAAAATAAATCACGAACCTATCAAAAAAAGAGTCAACTAAAAAAACCAATAATTTCTTTTTAATTCAGACAGCGGCGTTGAGAGCATGCGCGCCCTATTCAATACAGGGCAAGTTAAAAACCAGCAAGTGCGTCGTAAGTACAAACTGTATTCTCTAAAAATTTGCTAAAAACCAACAGGAATAACGATTACAGGCCAAAATCTAACGTACTGGTGCAATATTCAGGTTAACTATCCACACAGACTTTGTTGACAACACTTCTTACGTAGAACATTGCAATAATTGCTGCAATCCACGTAATTGTAAATAGACTCCACCAAACGCCCATAATACCAAAGGTGAGTACAACAGTAGCAAACCAGAATGCAGGAAGCGGCAATATAACCTGTCGCAAGATACCCACAAGAAGTGGAAACATTGGACGTTTAAGTGCACGAAAAGTGGAATCAGTAACAAACAATAGGCCATAGGCCCATGTAATAAAAGCGGCCACTGAAAGATATTCGACACCGGCGTTAATCACAGCCTGATCATCAGTGAAAATACCGATGACATATTTTGAACAAAAGAATATAAATACTGCTGCAAACGTATTGATGTATAAAGAATAACGAAGTGCAACGCGAATCGTTTCTCGAACACGGTCATATTTTTTCGCACCATTGTTTTGGCCGATGAGCGTCAACACTGCGATATTGATCCCAATACCGGGAATCAACACAATTTGTTCGACACGTAGCGCCACACCATACCCTGCTACGGTACTCTCACCAAAGGCGCTAACAAAATACGTGATAATAAACGCACCAATTGAAATAGTCATCATAGAAAGGCTTGCTGGAAACCCTTGCCCTGCAATGTCGCAATAGTATTTCATGTTGGGCTGATACTGCCTC
>JAHZIU010000248.1 GCA_022601315.1 Betaproteobacteria bacterium | reverse complement strand
GTTGTTTGGTTGGTTTTATTAGGTGCGCAGTTTCACATATCTAGGATAAAATATGTTTAATTTCAAAAAAATGAAGACTAAGGGTGCAACGGACGATGGGTTCAAATATTTAGAAGGTGCTGCAAAGTTAAAAGTATTTATTCTGCTTGTTAGTTAACTGACACTTCAACAGTGATTAAGTTTTAAGCAGAATATAGAGATTTAGTTTTGTGTGATTGAACCCTAGTCAATTACTAGTACGGGTGAAATAGAAAATTGTTGAGTAATTGAGTCGGCAGCCTGTTGTGCGAGGAGCTGGTTAGGGTAGGGGCCCATCTTTATTTTGAATAAACCATCTGCTTCAGAAATGCCTATAGAATGGCTTAGCCATGGGAGCTCCTTTTGTATTCGGGACAGAAAATTATGTGCATTACCGGCAATGCCAAATGCGCCCAATTGTAGATAGACTTCACTCTTATCACTATTATTAGTGGTAACGGTGGAATTAATTGGAGTAGCTTGATTTTTGCGATGTTGAACCATTTGAGTCACGTCTGTGCCGGGTAAAATGCTCTCAACTTCAACTTCACCGCGGCCATGTGTCAGTATTCCAATCTTATAAGCAGCGGTGTAAGAAAGATCAATTAGTCTGTTAGCAAGGAAAGGCCCACGGTCGTTAATCCGTACAACGACAGATTTTCCGTTTTCCACATTTGTTACCCGCGCGTAACTGGGTAACGGCAAAGTAGGGTGTGCCGCAGTCATCGCATACATATCATAGGCTTCACCAGATGCGGTCAGATTACCATGATATCGACGACCATACCATGAGGCAATGCCGCGCTTTTTGTATGGGGCCAGAGCAGTCATTGGCTTATAGGAATTACCTAGCGCAACATACGGCCGCATATTTGCCTTGCGTAACGGTTCGACCTTAGGGACTGCATCCGGAATTAGATCCAAATTGGGTGGTGGGTTGTCATCTGGGCCATCATCCAGATAATAGCCACCACTCGATGTTGAAGTTGAGGTGCTCTGTTTTAGTGAGCTTTGTGAGGTAGTGGAGCTGCAACTCGTGAGTGACATGAAAACAAGTGCAACAATAAATCTATAGGAAAATACCTTTGTTGTAGACAGATATTTATGTTTGTTCTGTAATCCTGGATTCTTAATTATCATGTTTTTACTAATTTTGGGTGTGTTTGTATACTCATCAAAATACCAAAGCCGAGTAGCATTGTCACCATTGACG
Organism: Betaproteobacteria bacterium; assembly: GCA_022601315.1. Lineage (GTDB taxonomy): Bacteria > Pseudomonadota > Gammaproteobacteria > Burkholderiales > Nitrosomonadaceae > Nitrosomonas. The sequence goes on along the minus strand of JAHZIU010000248.1, from coordinate 5,024 downwards.
TACCGCCATAACTAATTAATGGTAGAGGTACTCCGACAACTGGTAATACACCACTCACCATACCCATATTCACAAAAATATATGTGCAGAATGTGAGGGTGATTGAACCTGCGATAAGACGCGTGAATTGCGTTGAAGCGTTGGCAGTTATATACATACAACGGCCAATTATGACTATATATAACAGTAAAAGCACACTATTGCCAAGCAGCCCAAATTCCTCAGAAAAAACTGCAAAAATAAAGTCCGTACTTTGTTCTGGTAAAAAATCTAGTTGAGTCTGAGTGCCATTTTGCCATCCTTTACCAACAATGCCACCTGAACCGATGGCAATTGATGACTGTATGGTGTGATAACCTGCGCCAAGCGCATCTTGTGAAGGGTCGATAAGCGTCATGACGCGTCGACGCTGATAATCATGCATAAATGACCAAAATATCGGTACGCTTCCGGCAGCTGTAATCAGTAGGCCGGCGATGATGCGCCAGGAGAGTCCCGCCAGAAACAGTACGTAAAAGCCACTGGCTGCAATTAATAATGCCGTACCCAAATCAGGTTGACGTATTATTAGTAAAACAGGAAACAGCAGCAATAATGTTGCGCCAAGATAATCTCTCAGTCGCAAAGTGATTTCATATTTGTCAAAATACCAGGCCATCATAAGTGGGACAGCAATTTTCATCAGCTCGGATGGCTGAATACGTGTTACACCAATATCTAGCCAGCGGCGGGCACCATTTTGAATTTCACCAAACAAAGCGACGCCAACGAGTAATGTAAGCCCGAACAGATACATGGGCAATGCAAGCCGCATAATCTGCTGTAGTGGTACGTTAGCAATCAACCACATGATTACTAGTGCAACCAACATATTAACCATCTGATTAGTCACTCTATTGATATCGGCACCTGTTGCGCTGTATAACGCAAACAAACCGATAACCATTAACAGTATAATACTTGTGAGCAGAAAACTATCGATATAGCGAGTCAAGTAATACCATAGTTTTCTCAATTCAATGATGGGCATTTTTTAGTTGCTAGTAACTAAAGGTGGTCATGTTCATGATGATTATGTATATGTTCTTCTGGAATATCTAATGTTTTTGCTGTCGTGGTTTCTGATACTTCGCCGAGTAAGAAGTAATCAAAAACTTGCCTGGCAATCGGCGCTGCTGTAGCGCCACCATGTCCACCATTCTCAACGATAACTGCTAATACAATTTTGGGATTTTCAGCCGGCGCATAGGCAACAAACATGGCGTGATCACGGTGACGTTCATGTATGAGGTCCTCTTTATACCGTTCTCCCTGTTTAATGCCGATAACTTGAGAGGTACCTGTTTTACCGGCAAAAGTATAAGCTGCGCCTGCGGCCGCATTTGCTGCTGTGCCACCTGGTTGTGTTACATCCACCAATGCACGCCGGACGAGAGCCATATTTTCTGGTTCATGTTCGACTGCATATAGTAATGTTTTTTGTTTATTTTGGACCAGGCCAGTTTGATCATTTGTGATTCGTTTGACCAAGAATGGTTGAAAAGCATTACCCTTGTTGGCAAGTATTGAAGTTGAGAAAGCCAGTTGTAGTGGCGTGGTTAGATTGTAGCCTTGGCCGATACCGACGGATATAGTGTCGCCCACATACCATTGTTGTTTATGTCTGCGCATTTTCCATTCTGGGGAAGGAAGCAATCCACTCACTTCACCCAAGATGTCAATACCGGTTTTTTCACCTAAGCCGAATTGTTTGATGTAGTTATGTATGGCTTCAATGCCGAGATCATATGCAAGACCGTAATAATAAGTGTCACAGGAAACAACTAATGATTTGTGGAGATTGACTTCGCCATGTCCCCCTACTTTCCAGTCGCGGTAACGATGTTTCCTGCCTGGCAAGCTAAAATAGCCGATATCATTCAAAGTGTACTCAGGGGTGCGTTTTTTCAATTCAAGTGCGGCTAAAGCCATAAATGGTTTAAACGCTGAGCCCGGTGGGTATAAGCCACGCAGTGCACGATTATTGAGTGGTCTGTCGATAGAGTTATTAAGTAGATCCCAATTTTCCTGATCAATACCACCAATAAAAAGATTAGCATCAAATCCTGGTTTGCTAACGAAAGCTAATATTTCGCCGTTATTTGGATCCATTGCTACCAGCGCACCGCGTCGATCACCAAAAGCTTTGTCCGCAGCTTGTTGCAACTTGACGTCTAATGATAAAACTAAATTATTGCCAGGAACAGGTGGCGTACGTGATAGAACACGTATTGATCGTCCGGCTGCATCTGTTTCAACTTCTTCAAAACCAGTGATACCGTGTAACTCTCTTTCATAGCTTTGTTCAATACCGATCTTGCCAATATAATGAGAACCGCGGTAATTATCGAATTCGTTATTGCTATTAAGTTGTTCAACATCTTTATCATTGATTCGTCCAATATAGCCTACCACATGAGCTGCGCTTTCACCGTAAGGATATTGGCGCATAACGCGTGCTTGAATGTCGATACCTGGAAAACGGTAACGGTTTGCTGCAAAGCGTGCAACTTCTTCATCGGTTAGACGTTTCCGAATCGGTATACTTTTGAATCGTCGGCTTTCATTCATTAATCTTTTAAAACGTTGACGATCTTTTTTAGTGATTGTGACGACAGTTGCTAGTTTATCCAATGTTGATTCAAGTTCGGATACCTGACTGGGTATGATTTCCAATGTGTAAACCGAATGATTTTGCGCCAGAATTTCACCGTTACGGTCAAAAATGATCCCGCGATTGGGAACGAGGGGGGAAATGGAGATACGGTTCGCTTCTGCAAGGGTATGATAATGATCACCTTTTATAACTTGTAAATAAAAAAATCGTACAAATAGCGCTAAAAAAAGCAAAAATACAATTCCTGCGCTTATCGCAAGACGCAAGTGAAATTTATGCATCTCTAGGGTGTGGTTGCGAATCTCAACAGTTTGTTTCATAGTGCATCAGGGTCAGGTTTAGGTCTGAGGGGTATGCACAATATAAAAGATAAAGGCGCCCACAAGAATACACCTGTTACACTGGCCAGGAAAAAATGCCAACCAGGAAAATTGGAATCACTCAGTAATGCTATTAAAACAATAATAATTTGCATGATTAACAATATAAAACCAATCTGTGGCGCTTGTTGTAACAAGCTGAACATTCTCAAGCGTCGGCGTAGAATTAGTGCAAAATAAACGATTACACAATAAGCCAGGGCATGTTGTCCTAATATGTTTGCATTGTTAACATCCATCATGAGGCCTAGACAAAAAGCGATGCTCATGCCAACTCTTTGCGGTTGATTTACACACCAGAAAAGCATAGTAATTGCTACGAAATCAGGGCGTAATATTAAAAAGTTGCCTTGTAACGGTAAGAAGTTAAGAATCAGTGCAATTGTCAGGCTGAGAAACACATGCCAGTTTTTGGCCGGGGCAAGAATGTCCTGCCCTAAATAGTTATTTGACCGAAGTTTTTCTTCATCAATGATTTTGGGGTTCAATGTCTGAAGTCTCTGCAGGGTTATTTGGCAAAGGAGGTACTAAGGATAGTATCAATACTTGCCGATTTCGATCAACACCAGCAATGGGTGTGCTTATAATACGTGCGAAAGTATCAGCAGGATTCCGATCAATTTTCGTGACCTTCGCAACAGGAATGCCTGATGGGTATACGCCACCGATACCTGAAGTTACCAATAAGTCATTTTCTTGGATATCTGTATTGACAGAGAGATAACGTAATTCAAGTTCATTATTTTTTCCTGCGCCGGAAATAACGGAGCGTAAGCTATTACGTACAATTTGTATCGGTACCGAATGGTCCTTGTCTGTTATTAGTGTGACTTCAGATACCCATTGGTACACCTGAGTAATTTGCCCAATGATACCTTTATCATCAACAACGATTTGACCTTTTTTTATATTATGGTGGCGCCCTTTATTTAAGGTTGTTTTATGGCTGAATGGATCGCGAGGCGTGTATAGAATTTCTGCCATGACAGCTTTAGCGACTGTGTTTGTTTCAATTTGTTCAACTGCGCCCAGTAATTTGCGTAATTGTTTGTTTTCAGCTTTCAACGCTTGTAATCGTACGAGCTGTTCACGGTCTGTCAAGTACCGTTGCCTCAGAAAATTATTTTCTTGAATTAGGTGGAAGCTGGCAAAAAATTCTTCAACCCGGTCATAGATATGTGCAGGGAAATGGGCTAATTTTTGTAATGGATAAATAATAACTGCGATAGCGGGCCGCAATTCCGGGAAATATTTAAAGCGCAAATCTGCTGCCATAAGGGTGCATGATAACAGTGCAAAAAACATCAGCCTTGCTAGAGGACCGGGACCGTGTCTGAAAAACTGAGGCGTTGTTTCCATGGCAATCAGTATTGCAAAATTTCACTATTATTTGTGTGCAAAAGAATAAAAAATTGTTACGGAATTAATCGTTGGCAAAAATACCAACGGATTGATCTATGTTTTCTAATGCGATGCCTGCGCCACGTACCACACAAGAAAGGGGGTCTTCTGCGACGATTACCGACAACCCGGTTTCTTCCATAAGCAAACGATCAATATCACGTAATAAAGCGCCGCCGCCTGTCATGACCATGCCTTTTTCTGCGATATCAGCACCAAGTTCTGGTGGTGTTTGTTCCAACGCAGATTTGACCGCGCTTACAATACTATTTAAAGGTTCTGCCAAAGCCTCCAGTATTTCATTGCTGGAGATGGTGAAGCTGCGGGGGATTCCCTCAGCCAGATTGCGTCCTTTAACTTCTATTTCACGAACTTCTGAGCCAGGAAATGCTGAACCGATTTCTTTCTTGATAAACTCTGCGGTCACTTCACCAATGAGCATGCCATAGTTACGGCGAATATAGTTAATAATCGCTTCATCAAATTTATCTCCGCCGACACGTACTGAGTTTGAGTACACTATGCCGCCGAGCGAAATGATGCCAACTTCTGTTGTACCGCCTCCGATATCGACAACCATTGATCCT
>JAHZIU010000247.1 GCA_022601315.1 Betaproteobacteria bacterium | reverse complement strand
GAAAGCAGCCGTTATTATGCTATCAAGCCCCGGATTACTCCCTGTCTCGACAGATAATCTGTCTGTGGTCAGAACCTTATTATCTCTCGCGGTTGTACCAATGATTGCTAAAAAGGAAGCGTATGCCCGATCCAACTCAAATTCAAGGGTATCAGTCGACATGTCATCAAAATTATTCAGTATGAGTGTCAAACGGTCATATGCCGCCAAAGCAAACACACTTTGCAATGTTTTGTCGATCACCTGAACGGCCAATCTAACATCCCGGGCATTTCGAACGTCTTCTATGGCAGCTGAAACATCACTGTCTAGTCCCATGCCATAAATTTGATCGAAGAATTGTGCAATCTCCTGTAATTCCCCTGCATATTCCGCGGCAATTGCATCCGCATCGACAGGGTTTTGTCTACGCAACGTACCAATCGCCTGAAAAGACAATACCGCCGCATCTACAAAACTGGTTGTTGTGGTTTGATTATATTTAGCCAAAACCAATTCATTTTCATAACTTGCCAGGATATCGGTTATCGCCTGGCGCGCAGTAGCCGCACTGGCAGTATCCCCATCATTACTCGCAACCGTCAAGTCTGTTAGTGCATTGTCTAGATTGGCACGACTAGCAGCACCGAGACGTAACTCGAGATCGTCAGCGAACACATTTGAATAAAGAACAGCTTCTTCTGCTACGATTTTAGCTTTCTCGCGATCACTGCCAACACTTTCTTCATTGGCACCCAATTCTCCTTTAACACGACCAATAAAGCCTTTACTCAGTTCGCTGACCATTTCATCCGCCACAACATTTGCGACATTACCGGTCAGTTGAGTTTTTATTAGCACATTGCCAACAGGATTATCACGTGCGACAAAGCTTTCGATAATGCGATAAAAAACCTCACCTTCGGTTTGCTTCTCTAGTGCTTCCTCTAAATCTCTCTCTCTATTCGAGATAATTCCCTCAATCTCACGTAGCACACCGATGTAATAAGCCCTGGCCAGTGATAGTCGGATATTTTGACGCTCAATACCAACAGTAATTTTGTCTTCATCTGCATTATCTTTATTCAACGCTGTCCGGCCACGTGCAAACGCATCAGTTATTTGTACATCGAGGCCTGGATTGCTCCCCGTTTCAATAGTCTGCCTGTCCGCAGCAAGCACCTTATTATCCCGGGCTGCCGTCCCTTTGATCGCTACAAATGCAGCGGCTGCCTCTTCCCATGTAACGAGCAATTCTGCGGTGGTCTTGCTGGAAAAATCATCGCGCACTGAAGTAATACGATCAATTATTGTTTGAAAAAAAACATGCTGCAATGTTTTATCTATAACCTGCACAGCCAGTCTGGTTTCATTATCGTTCCTGACATCTTCTATGGCTGCCAAAACAGTGCTATCCAAATTCAATCCAGATTGCGCATCAACTTCCTGCGCAAGTGTTTGTAAAGTACCTTGGTATTCCTGTAAGAGTGCATCTGCATCGACTGGATTCGTTCTTCTTAAACTACCAATTTCATCGAATGAAGCAACTGCTGAGTCTATAGGTTCTGCTGCTGATGTTTTCTCCAGTGTCGCGGCATTGACCTTAATGCCTTGCGCTCCAGATATCACAAATCCACCAAATAATATTAAAACACTACTTAACGACAATAAAAATCTCGATAAATAAAACATACAATCCCCTCCCTTCATATTATTAATAAAAACACTAATGATAACTATTACTATTTTAATTTAAAATAGTGAACGAAACATAAAAAAGTAATTGTTGCTCAGTCAAAAACAAAAAAAATACTGAATCAAAATAGCCAAGTACTTATATATAAACTATTATCGGCTAAAAATTAATACTCAATGTTGCCCGTGCAGCGATAGGTGATCCAGGTAACAAATTATTATTATTATGAACAGACGCAATATATTTGGTGTCAAAAATATTTTCTATGTTGACTTGTGCGCGAACCTGCCGACTCAATTGAGCAAATAATGCAGCGTCAACCCGTGTAAAACCTTGTACTCTGACTTCATTATCGGTTGAAGCAAACATATCACTTCGATTAATTACACCAAATGCTGCACCAAATTTTGGCGTAAAATCATATCGACTCCACATCGAGAATGTGTTTCGAGGTAATTCCGCTATGGTTGCCCCTTCTGGCGCAGAAGCATTCTCTGTACTGGTGATTTTTCCATCCTGGAACGCATAGCCGCCCATCACACTCCATTTCTGTGTCAATTGGCCACTTAAACTCAGCTCAACACCTTTGGTTCTTTGCCCTTTCGTCAAGAAAGTAATGGATGAATCATTTGGGTCAACATTAATGACGTTATCACGATCCAATTGATAAGCCGAACCGGTGAATGCTAGGTAAGGACTGATATCCCACTTAACACCCGCTTCCAATGTCGTAAATTTCTCAGGCCTTAGAGTCGCTCTGGTTACAACGATAGAAGTAAGTTGATCCCCTGCCCGCGGCACAAATGCGCGGCTATAACTGGCATAAATTGAAACCGGCTCGATTGGTTTAAAAATCAAACCGAAACGAGGCGAAATTAGGTCGTCTTTAGTTTGCAATTCAACGCCAGCATTACTGTTAACAAAATCCACCTCAAATCGATCATAACGTACACCAGCAATTGCCTGGAGCTGCGGTATAATTTCTATTTGATCCTGAATAAAAAATGAAGTGATATCCACCACACTACGATTATCCGCATCACCTGAGGTTGCTCTAAAATCTATTCCGCCCGTAAAAATAGGGTTACTCAAAGGTACACGCATAGAGGTCGTACCACTCGTTAGCCTTTCTCCACTATTTTCGTCCTCAAATATACCCGTTAAGCGAACATCATTTGTTATTTGCTGCCCTATTTCTATTCCAGCCAACAACGTATGGCTAATCGGACCAGTATTAAGCGAATAAAGAAAATCAGTTTGATTAAACACATTCTTTCGTTCCGTTGCATTGTTATAAGCACCTAACGAAACTTCACCGAAAGAAACAGGACCATTGGCAAATACATTCTGATAAAACTTGTCGTATTCAGCATAATTTGTACGATTACGTAGCGTCAGACCAAAATCAAATTTGTGCTCAATGAATGAATTAAACGACAAAACATCGGCTTTCGCGTTACTACGCGCTGGATCTCCAAAGAACTGCGATCGCCCAACATTAACCGGTCTCCCTTGGAAAGACGCAATACCACGATCAGCGGTGCGGTCATCATGAAAGCGTTCCATATTCAATATGACTGTTGTTCGGTCAGTCGGTTTAATCGTGATTGTAGGTGATATGCCTAGGCGTTTTGAATCCACACTATCACGAAAACTACCGGCATCCTCATACACAGCGTTCAAACGGAATGCAATCTTGTCTGTTATCCCCTGATTAAAATCTGCAGTAATACGCTTTCTATTGAAAGAGCCACCATGAAATGTAATTTGGCGATTTGAAACCCAGTCGGCCCGCTTGGTCACCCGATTGACGACGCCACCGGAACCACCACGACCAAAAATCATCCCATTTGCACCTTTCAGTACTTCAATTCGCTCAGTATTATATAAATCACGGAAGTATGGAACGTCATCACGTACGCCATCAATAAAAAAATCGCCCGTAGAGCGATTACCGCGAAAAATTAAGGCATCACGATTACCTTCACCAAGTGATACGCCCACACCGGGTACATAACGAACAGCATCGCCCAGGCTCAATACAGCCTGGTCCCGAATAAGCTCATTAGTCAATACAGAAATAGATTGCGGCACATCACGCAGCAGCGTGTTTGTCCGCGTTGCAGTGACGCTTGTTGTCGCGTTATAACGATCAATACTGCTTGCCGCAACTTGAATTGAAGGCAGTACTGTCATTGATTCAGTCGCTTGTGACTTGACCACTGCGTAGCCATTATCCTGCTCCACTGCTTGTAATCCACTACCAATTAACAAAAAATTTAGCCCGGACTGAATATCAAAGTTCCCCGACAAACCTTGTGTTCTCACTTCTTTTACAATCTCTGAATCAAAAAAGAGCTTAAGATCACTTTGTTGTTCAAATTGATTTAGTGCTTCTTCTAATGAACCAGCAGGAATATTGTAATTTTGTTCAGTTTTTGATGTAACTCGATTGGGTTCAGCAAAAGTAAAGTTTGTTGATGTTAATGCGAATACTACAAAACAAATGAGCAAGAATTGTGCGCGCGTCAATATGAAAAGTTGACTTAAACGCTGCATACAAAAATACGGACCATTATTTTTATTTAAACTAGTAAGCGCTTTTAAAATTACGCGCATTATTTCTTCTCCTGCTCCTTATATGCTTGTATGCTTGCATCAAATTTTTGAAGGGTATGTGTACAATACGCTGGCTGATTGGCGAGGTGGGTTTGTTTGAATGCGGGTCAGATATTTGACGGCAAGGACAACGAAGAAATTATCAACCGATTCAGGTAGTTTGATATATTTGCGATTTTTGCATACGTGTTTGGTCTAATACTTCCTTGGTATGACAAGCACAAAGGCCACATTGCTCAGTTACACCTAAGCAGGCCTTTAAATCGCGCATCCGGTCGGCACCCTGATAAACGGCCTCACGAATTGCGCCATCGGTTACACCTTTACAAATACATATATACATATTGATTGCTTTAAATAATTCGTTAACAAAACTGCTAATGAGAATGATTCGTAATTATATTACTCTTTTAGAAGAATGCAAGCAAAAGTTATAAAATATTTTTAGTTCAACACCAATTTTTCTTCTGTATCATACCTATGCCATTAAATATTATAAGTTTTTTTAAATTCTAAAATATCAGCTTAAATAATTAGTTTTAATTACTCTCTCACCTGTCCCCATAGTTTCTGTAATCGTTTAATTGAAACCGGATAGGGTGTTTTTAATTCTTGCGCAAAAAG
>JAHZIU010000032.1 GCA_022601315.1 Betaproteobacteria bacterium | reverse complement strand
TTCGTTGACACGTGTGCGAATTAGTACGCCGCCAGAAGTGATTAACATAATCTCATCATCAGGTTTAACCAGTTTTGCAGTGACAACTCTGCCGTTACGTTCACTCGTCTTAATCGCGATCATGCCTTGCGTGCCACGGTTGTGACGCGTGTATTCACTAATCGGTGTGCGTTTGCCATAGCCGTTTTCTGTTGCGGTTAAAACTGCCAGATCTTCATTTTCGGCGACTAGTAAGGAGATTACATTGTACCCTGGACGAAGTTTCATGCCGCGAACCCCACGTGCGGTACGTCCCATAGGGCGCACATCATTTTCACTGAAACGCATGGCTTTTCCATTATCTGAAAACAGCATAACATCATGTTTGCCCTCGGTAAGCGCGACACCAATTAAGAAATCATTTTCATTCAGGCCAATTGCAATGATGCCATTATTGCGTGGGCGTGAGAATTCAGACAACGGTGTTTTTTTGACTGTGCCAAATGAAGTTGCCATAAAGATATAACGGTCCTCATCAAATGTCTTAACGGGCAGAATTGCGTTGATTTTCTCTCCTTCTTCCAGTTGTACAAGGTTTACAATAGGTTTGCCTCGTGAAGAACGGCTGCCTTGCGGTACAGAATAAACTTTGATCCAGTACACTCGCCCGAGACTGGAGAAACATAGGATATAGTCATGAGTATTGGCAATAAACAAGTTGTCGATAAAGTCGTCTTCTTTGGTGCTGGTTGCTTGTTTGCCACGCCCACCACGTTTTTGCGCGCGATATTCGTCCAACAGTTGTGACTTGATATATCCGCTATGTGAGAGCGTGACGACGACATCTGCCGGTGTTATCAAATCTTCCATGCTTAGGTCTTGCGTACTGATAACGATTTCACTGCGTCTTTCATCGCCAAATTGTTGTTTGATCGCACTAAGTTCTTCAGTGATGATGTGGGTGATGCGTTCTGGAGTGGCCAGAATATCAAGAAAATCAATAATTTTATCCATGACATCTTTATATTCTTCGACGATCTTTTCCTGTTCCAGGCCAGTTAAACGCTGCAGGCGTAATTCCAAAATAGCCTGGGCTTGTGCGTCCGACAAACGGTAGTCTTGCGCATGCAAACCAAATTCTTCGCTTAATCCATCTGGACGCAATGCGCCAGCGTCCGTCATAGCACGGGAAAGCATTTCTTCGATTAATTTAGAGCGCCAAACTTTTGCCATGATGGCTTCTTTGGCGACTGGTGGTGTTGGTGCGGCTTTAATCAAAGCAATAATTTCATCGACATTGGATAGTGCGACGGCAAGGCCCTCTAACAAATGGCCGCGTTCACGTGCTTTTTTTAACTCAAAAACAATACGCCGTGTAACAACTTCACGGCGGTGTCGCAGGAATGCATCCAGAATTTGCTTTAAGTTCAATAAACGTGGTTGTCCGTCCAATAAAGCGACCATGTTCATGCCAAAATTATCTTGCATTTGTGTTTCTTTATACAAATTGTTCAAGATAACTTCTGCTACTTCGCCACGTTTAAGCTCAATTACAACACGCATGCCTGATTTGTCGGATTCATCACGTAAATCAGATATGCCTTCAATTTTTTTGTCTCGAACCAGCTCGCCGATGCGGATAAGTAAATTTGCTTTATTCACCTGATAAGGCAGTTCGTCAACGACAATACATTGGCGACTGCCTTTATCCATGTCTTCAAAATGTGTACGTGCGCGCATAATTACACGACCACGCCCAGTACGATAACCATCTCTTACGCCTGAAACACCATAAATAATGCCAGCAGTAGGAAAGTCTGGCGCTTGTACATATTCAATCAATTCATCGATAGTGGTGTCAGGATTTGCAAGTAATGCCAGGCAAGCATCCACAACTTCGTTTAGGTTGTGCGGTGGGATATTGGTTGCCATACCTACGGCAATACCTGAAGAGCCATTTATCAGCAGGTTGGGTATTTTTGCCGGAAGAATGAGTGGTTCTTTCTCTGAATCATCATAGTTGGGGCCAAAATCGACGGTCTCTTTGTCTAGATCAACCAGTAATTCATGTGCGATACGAGACATGCGAATTTCGGTATAACGCATGGCAGCAGCATTGTCTCCGTCAACTGAGCCAAAATTGCCTTGGCCATCAACCAACATATAGCGCAGTGAAAAATCTTGTGCCATACGTACGATGGTGTCATACACAGCAGTGTCGCCGTGCGGGTGATATTTACCAATAACGTCACCCACAATACGTGCTGATTTTTTATACGGGCGATTCCAGTCATTGGAAAGTTCATGCATGGCAAATAAAACACGTCGATGCACTGGTTTTAGGCCATCACGAACATCTGGTAGTGCACGTCCTACAATTACGCTCATAGCGTAATCAAGATAGGAACGCCGCATCTCCTCTTCCAGGCTGATGGGCAAAGTTTCCTTGGCGAATTGATTCATATTTTATGGTTGATTGAGAAACAGTCGGTTTGCGGTACAGATACAGGTGTTGTTTTTCAAAATGCCAGCATATAAAACTCGCTATTCTAACATGTTACAGCAATTTCTCTGTTAACTTCTTTAGTGCAATATTGACTAATAAGGCTAAGGGACTACTTGACAATTCGAGTTAATAGTGAAATTTGAAATTGTACTCATTGATGCATATATCGGCTTTAATTTTGAGAGTAAAAATTAAGAGATTTGAGGTGTTAAAGAAAGTGTTGGAAAAAAAACTTGAAAAAGCTGAATAAATAGGTGAAGATACTCGTTTTTTTTAATTTTGCCTTGGCGGCTTGGATGCCCGGTGTCTGGTGTTATTAGATGCTGGTATGTTTATTTAAATAGTAAATAGAAATAATTTTCCTCTGTCCTTTGCTTTAAAATACGAGTGCTATCCCAGTGTCAAATTTAATGAATACTTATTCACAGCTCCCTGTCACTTTTGTAAAAGGTGAGGGTGTGTGGTTGTGGGACGAGCGAGGTGATCGTTATCTTGATGCGTTATCGGGCATTGCTGTATGTGGATTGGGGCATTGTCATCCTAGAATCACAAAAGCATTATGCGAGCAGGCAGGGAGGCTCATTCACGTATCTAACCTTTATCATATTGAGCGGCAGGAGCAGTTGGCAACTCATTTAGCCGAATTGTCAGGTATGCAGAATGTCTATTTTTGTAATTCGGGTGCAGAAGCAAATGAATCGGCGATTAAACTGGCAAGACTGTATGGGCATAACAAAGGCATAGAGTTGCCCACTATCATTGTGATGGAAAACTCTTTTCATGGTCGAACCATGGCAACGCTAACAGCTAGTGGGAACCGTAAAGTTCAGGCCGGATTCGAGCCTTTGCTGACTGGGTTTGTGCGGGTGCCTTATAATAATATTGAGGCTGTCGCACAGGTTGCCATTAATAACAAAAATGTGGTTGCGGTTTTGGTTGAGCCGTTTCAAGGTGAAGGAGGTGTGAATATTCCGCAAGCACAATATCTTCAAGAACTGCGTAGTATATGTGATCAACAGGATTGGCTCTTGATGTTGGATGAGGTTCAATCAGGTGTAGGTCGTAGCGGCAAGTGGTTTGCTTTTCAGAATAGCAATATTATTCCAGATGTTATGACGCTCGCAAAGGGATTGGGTTCTGGTGTGGCCATTGGTGCTTGCCTTGCCAGTGGTGTGGCAGCGCAAATATTCAAGCCCGGTAATCACGCATCGACATTTGGCGGTAATCCACTGGCTTGTGCGGCGGCAATGGAAACACTCATGGTGCTGGCTGAAGAAAACCTGATTGAGTATTCGATGAAGTTGGGTGATTTTATGCGTGACAGATTAAGCGCTCAACTAGAAGGTGAAGCAGGTGTTGTAGAAATAAGGGGGCAGGGATTAATAATAGGTATTGAGTTATCTAAGCCTTGTGGTGATTTGGTGAAAAGAGCCTTAGCCAGGAAATTGTTAATTAATGTAACATCTGAAAATGTCGTACGTTTGTTGCCCGCATTGGTTATGCGGCAAGAAGAAGCGATACAGGTCATTGATACTACTTGTCAACTAATAAGGGAGTTTCTGAATGATTGATCTGATGGTATAAATTATTTTTTTATTATCTGATCGATTGTTTATATATCTATGCAGCTTAGGCACTATTTGCAGTTTAATGACTTTAGTCGTGAAGAATACGCGTATTTATTTGAGCGCACCCGTTGGATAAAACAGGAATTTAAAGAGTATCGGCGTTACTGGCCGTTGACTGATCGAACGTTGGCCATGATTTTTGATAAAAACTCAACGCGTACACGTCTATCTTTTGAAGCAGGGATGAGTCAGCTGGGGGGTACAGCTATTTATCTTTCTACACGGGATACGCAGCTGGGGCGAGGTGAGCCAGTGGAGGACGCGGCGCGTGTGATATCACGTATGGTTGATATCATTATGGTTCGTACGCATGCACATGACACAATTAAGCGGTTTGCAGAAAATTCACGTGCGCCAGTAATAAACGGATTAACTGATGAGTTTCATCCTTGCCAAATATTGGGTGACATTTTTACCTTTATCGAATTGAAAGGAAGTATCTCTGGTAAAACCGTGGCATGGATTGGTGATATTAATAATATGTGTAGTACATGGCTACAGGCCGCAGAAATATTTGATTTTAAGGTGCATGTTTCTACACCGCCTGGCTATGACATTCATCCGGAACTCATCGGTTTAAAGGGGGCGGACCATTTTCAAGAATTTGTTAATCCAATGGATGCAGCGAGTGGGGCAGATCTGGTTACTACCGATGTTTGGACCAGTATGGGTTTCGAAGATGAAGCGGAACAAAGAAAAAATGATTTTGCTGCGTTTTGTGTGGATTCAGAGATGATGTCTATGGCTAAAAGTGACGCAGTTTTTATGCATTGTTTGCCCGCGCACCGTGGGGAAGAGGTTTCTGCGGCTGTGATTGATGGTGCGCAGTCTGTTGTTTGGGATGAAGCTGAAAACCGTTTGCATACACAAAAAGCGCTGATCGAATATTTGTTATTAGGAAAGATCAAAATAGAATCCTAACCAATATTAAAAATAATGAAAAAAATAAATAAAGTTGTTTTAGCCTTTTCGGGAGGATTGGATACATCCGTTATCTTGAAGTGGCTGCAAGATACATATCAATGTGAAGTGGTGACTTTTACTGCGGATGTCGGTCAGGGCGAGGAAGTGGAGCCAGCACGTGCGAAAGCTGAGCAATTGGGCGTTAAAGAAATATATATTGATGATTTGCGTGAAGAGTTTGTGCGTGATTATGTTTTTCCTATGTTTCGCGCCAATACTGTTTATGAAGGCGAGTATTTACTAGGGACAAGCATTGCTCGGCCTTTGATCGCTAAAAGACAAATTGAGATTGCGCAAGAAACAGGAGCTGACGCTGTTTCACATGGTGCGACGGGTAAGGGAAATGATCAAGTTCGTTTTGAATTAGGCTATTATGCTTTACAGCCGGATATACATGTGGTCGCGCCTTGGCGCGAGTGGGACCTGACATCCAGGGAGAAGCTGATGCAATATGCTGAACAACATGGTATTCCGGTCGAGATGAAGAAAAAAGAAGGTTCGCCCTATAGTATGGACGCAAATTTATTGCATATTTCTTATGAAGGCCGGGCATTGGAAGACCCTGCTGTGGAGCCGGAAGAGTCAATGTGGCGGTGGAGTGTTTCTCCCGAACAAGCCCCCGATCAAGCTGAGTATTTGGATCTGCAGTTTGAGCGTGGTGATGTAATTGCGTTAAATGGGACTGAGCGATCGCCTGCAAGTGTTTTGCAGGAGCTGAATTATCTAGGGGGAAAACATGGAATTGGTCGATTGGATTTAGTAGAAAATCGATATGTTGGGATGAAGTCCCGTGGGTGTTATGAAACACCAGGCGGTGCCATTTTATTACGCGCCCATAGAGCAATTGAATCCATTACACTTGATCGTGAAGTGGCGCACTTAAAAGATGATTTAATGCCCCGTTATGCGTCATTGATATATAACGGGTATTGGTGGAGTCCTGAGCGCGAAATGATGCAGACAATGATTAACGCAACACAAGAGAAAGTCAATGGTTGGGTAAGAGTGAAGCTGTATAAGGGGAATGTGGTTGTAGTTGGTCGAGAATCAAGGTCGGACTCTTTGTTTGATATGAACGTGGCAACTTTTGAAGATGATGCCGGTGTTTATGATCAAATGGACGCTGCGGGTTTCATTAAGTTAAATGCATTGCGGTTAAGAATTGCTGCGAATTTGAAAAATGTTAAAAATTGAAAATCGTCATTTATTGAATGCGCAAACCTCAATAAAGAGGAACTGAGATGCCTTCATTCGATATTGTTTCAGAAGTAGACAAGCAAGAAATTAGAAATGCTGTGGATCAAGTCAATAAAGAAGTGACGACAAGATTTGATTTCAAGGGATCTGATGCGCGAGTAGAACAGGCGGATTTTGTATTGACGATCTATGCGGATGACGAATTTAAACTTGGACAGGTTTTAGATATACTAAGAACTAAATTGACTAAGCGAAATGTTGATGTAAGGTGTTTAGACAATGATCAGACTGAAAAAATCAGTGGAAACAAAGTTAAACAGCAGGTTACCGTAAGAACAGGCCTGGAAACTGATTTGGCCAAAAAAATAGTACGCGCTATTAAAGATAGTAAACTTAAGGTTCAGGCGAGTATACAAGGGGATTCTGTGCGTGTTTCGGGCGCAAAAAGAGATGTGTTGCAAGAGGTCATACAGCTAACGAAGAATGTTATTGATGATTTTCCATTGCAATTTCAAAACTTTAGAGATTGATGTGAAAAAGATGGAAATTGTGATTAATATGGTAAAACACTGTTATTATATTTTTGACTGCCTAGGCTTAAATATAAGCTGTGATCTTTGTCTTGACACAGCGCTATAAACCCCATAGAATCCGCTCTCTTTTTTGTCGCATCTTTAACAGTTTATGAAGGTGCGAGTTTACTATTGAAGCTTAGTAACTATAATTCAGCAATATTATGGACGGCTATTTGGCCGTCCGAGTTTTTTAGGACACGCAAATGCCGACAATTAGTCAGTTAGTACGCAAGCCTCGCGTAGCAAAAAGAGTTAAAAGTAATGTTCCTGCGTTGGAAAGTAGTCCGCAGAAGAGGGGTGTGTGTACTCGTGTATATACAACGACACCAAAGAAGCCAAATTCTGCCTTGCGTAAAGTAGCAAGAGTACGCTTGACGAATGGCTATGAGGTTTCCAGTTATATAGGCGGTGAAGGGCATAATTTGCAAGAGCATTCTGTTGTGTTAATACGTGGTGGTCGAGTTAAGGATTTGCCGGGTGTGCGTTACCATACCGTTAGAGGCAGTTTGGATACGGCGGGGGTAAAAGATCGCAAACAAGGTCGTTCTAAGTATGGTTCAAAAAAGCCTAAAACAGAATAAGATATAGAATTAATTAATAGAATAAAATTTATTAATATTTAAGTAAACAGTATAGTGAAATAAATGGGATAGCATAATGCCTAGAAGAAGAGAAGTACCTAAGCGCGAAATTTTACCGGATCCAAAATATCATAATGTAGAGCTAGCAAAGTTTGTTAATGTGCTTATGACGCGTGGTAAAAAATCGGTAGCAGAAAGAATAATATATGGTGCTTTGGATCAAATAGAAAAGAAAACTGGCAATGACCCAATGGAAGTGTTTACTCAGGCTCTAACTAATGTGCGTCCGATTGTTGAGGTTAAGAGTCGTCGAGTAGGAGGTGCTAATTATCAGGTACCAGTTGAAGTGAGATCGGTGCGTCGCAATGCTTTGGCAATGAGATGGTTACGTGACGCGGCAAGAAAAAGAAGTGAAAAGTCAATGGATATCAGGTTGGCCGGCGAGCTTTCAGAAGCTGCTGAAGGGCGTGGTGGTGCTGTTAAAAAGCGTGAGGAAGTGCATAGAATGGCTGAATCCAATAAAGCATTCTCGCATTTTAGATTCTAGGCTGATTATAGTAGAGATTTGTGTGGCATATTATTAAATCAATTTAAGTAGTGAAATAAACGTAAGGCATTATAATTGTGGCAAGAAAAACTCCAATTGAGCGGTATAGAAACATCGGAATTATGGCGCATATTGACGCCGGCAAAACGACTACGACAGAGCGTGTGCTTTTCTATACTGGTGTATCGCATAAAATCGGTGAGGTTCATGATGGTGCAGCCACAATGGATTGGATGGAGCAAGAGCAGGAAAGGGGTATAACAATTACTTCTGCGGCAACCACTTGTTTTTGGAGTGGTATGGATGGGACTTATCCAGAGCATCGTGTGAACATTATAGATACCCCGGGGCACGTTGATTTTACTATTGAGGTTGAGCGTTCGTTACGAGTGCTTGATGGTGCATGCACAGTCTTTTGTGCAGTTGGGGGTGTACAGCCGCAAACCGAAACAGTTTGGCGGCAAGCAAATAGATATAAAGTTCCTCGATTAGCTTTTATTAACAAAATGGATAGATCGGGCGCTGATTTTTTGCGCGTGTATGAACAAATTAAAACACGGCTGAAGGCAGCACCTGTTCCTATACAGTTGCCAATTGGTGCGGAAGATAAATTTGAAGGTGTCGTTGATCTAGTGAAAATGAAGGCAATTTACTGGGATGATGCAACGCGCGGTATTGAGTTTGAAGAGCGTGATATTCCGGATAACTTGCTGGAGTCGGCCAAAGAATGGCAAGAGAAAATGTTAGAAACAGCAGCTGAAGCAGATGAAGAGCTGATGAATAAATATCTGGAAAATGGTGAGCTCGAAATCTCGGATATTAAAAAAGGCTTGCGTGTTCGCACAATAAATAATGAAATTGTGCCAATGTTATGCGGCACTGCATTTAAAAATAAAGGTGTACAGGCCATGTTAGATGCGGTATTAGACTATATGCCTTCGCCGACAGATGTATTGTCCATTCAGGGTGAGAAGGAGAATGGTGAGCCGGATCAGAGGGGATCGGATGACAAAGAGCCATTTGCTGCACTTGCTTTTAAAGTGGCAACAGATCCATATGTTGGTCAGCTTATATTCTTTAGAGTTTATTCTGGCGTTGTTGTTTCAGGTGATACAGTCTATAACCCGGTTAAAGGCCGTAAAGAAAGAATTGGCCGAATATTGCAGATGCATGCAAATCAGCGTGATGAAATAAAAGAGGTTCGTGCTGGGGATATTGCAGCTGCAGTGGGTTTGAAGGATGTCGTGACGGGTGATACTTTATGTGATACGCAAAATGTTATTACGCTAGAAAGAATGGATTTTCCTGAGCCTGTAATTCACGTTGCAGTTGAGCCAAAAACTAAAGTGGATCAGGAGAAAATGGGCATAGCACTGAACAGGCTAGCGCAAGAAGATCCATCGTTTAGGGTTCGTACTGATGAAGAATCAGGTCAAACAATTATTTCTGGGATGGGTGAGCTGCACTTGGAGATTATTGTAGATCGTATGAAGCGTGAGTTTAGTGTTGAGGCAAATGTTGGCGCGCCTCAAGTTGCTTATCGAGAAGCAATTAAAAAACATGTGGAAGTGGAAGGGAAGTTCGTCAAGCAATCTGGTGGTCGTGGTCAATATGGTCATGTTTGGTTCAAGATGGGGCCCAATGAAACTGGAAAAGGATTTGAATTTGTTGATGAGATAAAGGGTGGGGCGGTACCAAGAGAGTATATCCCAGCTGTAGAAAAAGGGCTTCTTGAAACATTGCCAAACGGGGTGCTAGCCGGGTATCCAGTTGTGGATGTTAAAGTGACTTTGTTTGATGGATCTTATCATGACGTTGATTCAAATGAAAATGCGTTCAAAATGGCGGCTTCTATGGCATTTAAAGACGGTATGCGAAAAGCGAGCCCGGTCTTGTTGGAACCGATGATGGCAGTTGAAGTTGAGACACCAGATGATTTTATGGGAAATGTTGTAGGTGATTTGTCTTCTAGGCGTGGCATGATACAGGGAATGGAAGACTCTCCAGGTATGAAGATTGTGCGGGCTGAAGTACCGTTGTCGGAAATGTTTGGTTATTCAACGGCCTTAAGATCTGCAACGCAGGGTAGGGCAACCTACTCGATGGAGTTTAAGCATTATGCTGAAGCGCCTAAAAATGTAGCAGAAGCAATTATCAACAAAAAGTAAATGTTTGAAGTATAAAGGATAGGTCATGGCAAAAAGTAAATTTGAGCGGTCGAAGCCACACGTGAATGTAGGAACGATAGGGCATGTGGATCATGGGAAGACGACGCTGACAGCGGCGATCACTACGATATTGACGAAGAGCTTTGGTGGTGAAGCGAAGAGTTATGCACAAATTGACTCAGCACCGGAAGAACGTACACGGGGTATTACAATTAATACCGCACACGTGGAATATGAAACTGTGAATCGTCATTATGCGCATGTAGATTGCCCGGGCCATGCTGATTATGTTAAGAACATGATTACAGGTGCAGCACAGATGGATGGTGCGATACTGGTTGTATCAGCTGCAGATGGGCCGATGCCGCAAACACGTGAACATATTTTGCTGGCTCGGCAAGTTGGTGTGCCATACATCATTGTTTATATGAACAAAGCAGATATGGTTGATGATGCTGAATTGTTAGAGTTGGTCGAGATGGAGATACGCGAGCTATTATCTAAGTATGATTTTCCTGGTGATGACACACCGATTGTTGTTGGGTCAGCATTAAAAGCGCTGGAAGGAGATCAAAGTGATATTGGAGAGCCGTCTATTCTGAAATTGGCAGAAGCTTTGGATAGTTATATACCGGAGCCTGAACGTGCCATTGATGGTGCATTTATTATGCCTGTGGAAGATGTGTTTTCGATTTCTGGTCGAGGAACCGTTGTAACGGGTCGAATAGAGCGTGGTATCGTAAAGGTTGGTGAAGAAATAGAAATTGTAGGTCTGAAAGAAACGTTAAAGACTGTTTGTACTGGTGTTGAGATGTTCAGGAAGCTTCTGGACCAGGGTCAGGCGGGAGATAATGTTGGTGTGTTATTACGAGGCACAAAGCGAGAAGAAGTTGAGCGAGGTCAAGTATTAGCACAGCCGGGTAGTATTTCTCCGCATACAAAATTTACCGCGGAAATATATGTGTTGAGTAAAGAAGAAGGTGGTCGACATACGCCATTTTTCCCGGGTTATCGTCCGCAGTTTTATTTTAGAACAACGGATGTAACTGGCGCAATTGAGTTGCCGTCGGGTACGGAAATGGTGATGCCTGGAGACAATGTGTCAGTGACAGTGAATTTGATTGCACCTATTGCCATGGAAGAAGGGTTGCGTTTTGCCATTCGTGAAGGTGGCAGAACTGTTGGGGCAGGTGTTGTCGCTAAGGTTATTGAATAA
>JAHZIU010000246.1 GCA_022601315.1 Betaproteobacteria bacterium | reverse complement strand
TTTGCGTAACACTTCTCCCAGTGCTTTGAGTTCCTCAGTGTTGTAAACGGCACCAGAAGGGTTGCTGGGGCTGTTAATTACAAACATTCTGGTCTTTGATGTAATCGCTGCTTCAAGCTGTTCAGCAGTTATTTTGAAGTTCTGCTCAATACCCGTGTCAATAAAAACAGGTTGCCCTTCAGCAATTAATACAATGTCGGGATACGAGACCCAATAGGGTGAGGGAATAATCACTTCATCGCCTGGATTAATTACAGACAGTGCCAGATTAAAGAAGCTTTGTTTGCCGCCACAAGAGACTAAGATCTGCTTAACATCATAATCGAAGCCATTTTCGCGCTTAAACTTGGCAACAATCGCATTTTTTAGGCCGGGTGTACCGCCCACCGGTGTGTATTTTGTGAGTCCTTTATTAATGGCTGAAATTGCAGCATCTTTAATATGTTGTGGCGTGTCAAAATCAGGTTCTCCCGCACCTAGACCGATGATGTCTTTTCCTTCGGCTTTAAGTTTAGCTGCACGGGCTGTTACTGCGAGGGTGGGAGAGGGCTTAATAGTTTGAACGCGGTTTGAGAGTTCCACAACAATATCCTCATGTTAAATAAGGTAGGCCTGCATGATAAAATGAAACATGGAGACGCCGAGTGATTCATTTCATCAAAAACTGACAGTGACTACTTAGAAAAATTTTATTATGCTGGAATTATACCTGTGATCGTAACCTTCCCCAATAGCCCATATAAATTACATCAAACATTTGAGCCTGCTGGCGACCAACCAGGCGCAATCAGTCAATTAATTGAAGGCATTAATGATGGCTTGGCATTTCAAACACTGTTGGGCGTGACTGGCTCGGGTAAGACCTTTACGATGGCAAATGTCATCGCTAGTTTAGGTCGACCGGCGATTCTGTTGGCACCAAATAAAACACTGGCTGCACAACTGTATGCTGAAATGCGAGAATTCTTTCCAGAAAATGCGATTGAATACTTTGTTTCTTATTATGATTATTATCAACCGGAAGCCTATGTTCCATCGCGTGATCTTTTTATTGAAAAAGACTCCAGTATTAATGAACATATTGAGCAAATGCGTTTGTCCGCAACAAAATCCTTACTTGAACGGGATGATGCCATTATCGTTGCATCGGTGTCATGTATCTACGGTATTGGTGATCCGGTGGATTACCATGGCATGATTTTACACTTGCGGAGCAATGAAAAAATTTCACAGCGCGATGTGATCAAGCGTTTGACGGAAATGCAGTATGAACGAAATGAGATTGAATTTTCACGCGGAACATTTCGTGTCAGAGGCGATGTTTTGGATATTTTTCCAGCGGAAAGTCCTGAGGCAGCTGTGCGTATTTCCCTGTTTGATGATGAAGTGGAAAGCATGTCGTTGTTTGACCCGCTTACGGGGCGTGTGCTGCAAAAATTGTCACGCTTTACGGTTTATCCATCCAGTCACTATGTTACGCCAAGAAGCACGACTTTGCGTGCGATAGAAACGATTAAGACAGAATTAGGTGATCGCCTGGAATACTATTATCAGGAGCAACGGTTGGTCGAAGCACAACGCATTGAGCAACGTACACGTTTTGATCTTGAAATGCTCAATGAGTTGGGTTTTTGCAAAGGTATTGAGAATTATTCACGCCATCTTTCTGGAAAAAACCCGGGAGAACCACCGCCGACATTGATTGATTACTTACCCAAAAATGCACTGATGATTATTGATGAAAGTCATGTCACAGTTTCTCAGGTTGGTGGCATGTATAAGGGAGATCGTTCGCGTAAGGAAAACTTGGTTAATTATGGATTTCGTTTGCCTTCAGCATTGGATAATCGCCCGCTGAAGTTTGAAGAGTTTGAGAGAATGATGCCACAAACTGTCTTTGTCTCAGCCACTCCTGCCGCTTATGAGCAGGTACATAGCGGCCAGGTGGTTGAGCAAGTTGTGCGACCAACCGGGTTGGTAGATCCTGAAGTCGAGGTGCGTCCGGTTACGACACAAGTAGATGATCTGATGTCGGAAGTCAATTTACGCACGGCAAAGAATGAGCGTGTTTTAGTGACCACCTTGACTAAACGCATGGCGGAGGATCTAACTGATTATCTTTCAGATCATCAGATCAAAGTACGTTATTTACATTCTGATATTGATACGGTTGAGCGCGTTGAGATTATTCGCGATTTGCGTCTTGGTCAATTTGATGTCTTGATTGGTATTAATTTGTTAAGGGAAGGGTTGGATATTCCAGAGGTCTCGTTAGTAGCGATTCTTGATGCAGACAAGGAGGGGTTTTTGCGTTCAGAACGTTCACTTATTCAAACCATTGGTAGAGCGGCACGTCATATCAATGGAACGGCTATACTTTATGCAGATCGGATTACCAAATCTATGCAATTTGCAATTGATGAAACAAAGCGTCGACGAGAAAAACAGACTTTATTTAACCAAAAGCATAATATTACGCCGCGTTCTGTGCAAAAACGCATCAAAGATATTATTGATGGTGTTTATAATTATGAATCCGCGCAAAAGAATAAAAAAGTGGCGCAAGAATTAGCGCGCTATAACGCGATGAGTGAGACTCAACTCAATAAAGAAATTCAGCGTATAGAAAAGCAAATGCATACCGCTGCCAAGAATCTGGAGTTTGAATTGGCAGCGCAGCATCGAGATGAGCTCAAAAGTCTTAAGAATAAATTATTAATTGGATTTGTAGAATAAAGGGCGCTTCTGATAACGGATTTATTTTTTAATCATGGTAGAAGAAACAAAAATGATTCTGCGGAATGTTCGGTCCAAAGATTTACTTAAAAAGTTTTCCATACTCATACTTTCAACAAAACGGATATGATCGCCTTTCTTGACTTGTGTTGTTGGTGCGGCAATCCAAAAGATTCTGCCTGCGTTGTCTAATTCCATGTAGGTGTAGCCTGTTGTGTCAATAACAGATACAACGATTCCTTCATTATTTGGTAATTTTCCATCCGCTGCGGGTGAATTCTCAACTTCGTGATGCAGTGCCATGACATTCAATGGATTAAGCAATAAGCATCCAATCAAAGTTAATGTGATGAGAGAAAGAAAAGAAATTTTCATTAATGCTCCATAATTCGAGGTTTTTATAATGAGTTGTATGATACACCGCTGACATTGTTAGTTCCAATTGGAGTTTAAGTTTGTTACTCAGTATGTATGAGTGATTCCTGGCGGATTTTCTCAAAAAAACAAATTGCAGCTGCGGCGGCTGCATTTAGAGATTCCGTTTTTCCAGGCATTGGGATAGAGATAGTTTCTGCGGCAGCTTGGGATATGACTTTTGATACGCCGCGTCCTTCA
>JAHZIU010000245.1 GCA_022601315.1 Betaproteobacteria bacterium | reverse complement strand
TTTCAAGATTGCAGGATAGGTCGTAAAATAATGGAAGCTATGCAATCTGCTTATCGTGGTTTCCAGCAATAGTTTCTTATTGTAGAACACGAAGCAATTTTATTTTACAAAGCCTTGGGATTTAAGCGCGCTGGAAATACCGAACCAATGAACATAAGTACGAAATTAATAGGCGCTTATTATCGGATAATGAGAAAAGCTGTGTTTAACTTTTATTAATCAAAGCTGATATCTCATCTACTTGTGGGCCTGTTTTATCAATAATGGTTTGAATGACTTCTGAACTTAGACCCAATTGATTCGAAGCTTCAGTGAGGTAAGCTGGTTCGGTTTCATCTGTGCCCACGGTTTCACTAACACATAGTTCTACACAATTCGCAATATTTACCGCGACATGCAGAATGCTGCTGTCTTTTATGAGTGCGTTTTCTGGGTCGGATTGGTATTCGATCATTTTCCAAATACCGATTGGTAACTGCCATTGCTTGAGAAGCTCTGCGCTCAATTGAGAATGCGTGAATCCGAATATTTTTAGTTCCGCATTTCTAATGGCCGCTTCTCCCTGATCTTTATAATTTAAAACTTCTCTTGATTCTGAAGGATATTGGCTAAATAAAACCAGCTTGCCAATCCCTTGCAATAGCCCAGCTATAAAGAAACGCTCCTGTTCTTTACTTTTCTTTTCGGCTGCAAAGAGCCGGGCAAATACGCCACAGGTGATGCTGTGATACCAGAATGCCGACATATCGACTAAGTCGGGTGGAATGTTTTTAAACGTTGAAGTTACTGAGGTTGCAACAACCAGATTTCGCAATTCCTTATGGCCGATTAATGAAACTGCATGTGAAACTGTTTCTACTGCTCTGGGAAAACCAAAATATGGACTGTTTGCTAGCTTAAGTAATTTTACGGTGAGCGCGGGATCATGCAAAATAATTTCTGCCAATTGCTCGTTTGATGCGTCTCCAGAATTAATTAATTCATTAATTCTTACAGAAATCTCAGGTAAAGAAAAAATTGATTTAACGTTTTCTGCGATTATTATTGGATTCATTTACACCTCAGTTAAGAATAGATCAAATTTTTGAGTTTAGAATTTTCTCAACGACGTATTTTAGGGAATCTTCAATCCATTTTATGTGCCATTTCCTTTACAAAAATATTTGAAATTCTTAATCAAGAGCTTACTGAAAATAATTTATTTTTTAAATTTTGATCGTTCAGCATTTTTATTTACCGGCTGTATGTTCAAGTAAGTTTCTGTCGTCGAAAAAGAATGTATCTTTGTTGCAGTACATTTGGCTGATCAAATACATTAACGCTATCTACAGCGCCCTTATTGTCTCCTCTGGAGAACTTACTACTACAAAAATGGTCATTTTTATTACAACACGACGTAACCGAATTTCCATGTTGTGTTTCATCATCAGAAGCTTTTGGCTTACCAGGATAACGATCAATGATTAAATTGGGAGACTATCAAAATGGTAAAAAAACTGATTCTAACTATTGTAGTTGTATTATTTACAATTTCCTGTTCGTCTTATTCATTTGCCGAAAGCCCATATGGCAACGTGCCCATGGGTATTTACGAAGATAAAATACCGATTCGAATCGAACATTTGAATGAGGATCAAGAGTGGTTGGGTGGTGTCAATGTACTACCAGCAGCGGGGCAGGTCATGATATATGATAACCAGGGAGAATTTCTTGAACAGTATACGATAACAAATTTCGCAAGTGATTGCTTCAAATTTCCAGGTACTTCACATGGATGGCTTGCGTTTAATATTCCTGATCTGGCCGATGACATCAATAGTGGTAATGTTCAAATAATCTACACTCGTTTTGATGATGTTGTGAAACAAGAAAAGATTTGGAAAAGTATCGTATTTTGGAATAATATTTTTTATAAACGAACGCACAACAATTGTGAGAACTGCCCTACAGCCGCAGAAGAGATAATTTGCCAGCGCGAAGAAAGTTAAATAATCAAATACTTGATTAAATAACTTAAAGGCCAACCCTCCATATTTTCAGAAGTACTTAGAAGTGGAGGGTAGTCCTGCTTCTTTTCTGTAAACTTCACTATCAGTCCGGTGATAAAATGCTTAGAGTTAAATCCCATAAAGTCAGGCAACGTTTGAAATATTTGTCAGTTTAGCGTCAAATCCTTAATTCAAAACAGGAGGCTGCTGTGAGTGATTTCTTTTTTGATACATTAGATAACGAAGGAAATATTGATCTATCTGACCTTGCTGCTTACGCAGACATCACAACACCAAAATATTTCAAACGTGCACTAAACCGGTGCTTGCGAGATATCCCTAACAACCGCATTATTGCAAGTGACGCATCCACCCATCCCGCAGGATTTGCTAAGATACTTTCATTATTAGATACCGATGATATCGGCCTCACGGTAATTGGTCGGCGTACAGATGTAAATGACAATGTTAAATACACCCTGGATTGCCAATTGTTGCTGGAAGAAGGAATCCTCCATGTGCAGCCACATTGGACAGCATACAAAGAAATTCGCGCAGAAGAAATTGTGACGACATTGCTGAGGCCATTAATGAAAAAAGATTTATTTTCTCGCACATTCATTAATGACAATTACGAGAGTAATTATCATAACTGGCAATCAATTTCGGAACTTAGCGAAATCGAGTTAGTGTCTGTCATTTTTAATCTGGCTGGTTATCCTATCGAACCAGAAGATGCTGAACCCTATGCAATATTGTTGGTCGAGTTTAACCTGAATTGAAATAGGGCAAGAAACTTGTATGAAAAAAATGCAGAAAGACTCGTAGTCCTTGAAAATAGCTATGAGTTAGCCGTTAAGCATAGATAGTCAACGTAAATTTAAATTTCTATGCTTAAAAATATTATTGAATTCTTTGAAGTTATTTATTGCACA
>JAHZIU010000244.1 GCA_022601315.1 Betaproteobacteria bacterium | reverse complement strand
TTTTTTCTCCATAAAAATTATAAAAAAACGTGCATCATTTTATGACGATGCATTAACAATACTGCCTGTAATGGTTTCTGAATATATTGATCTATATCAATTTAATACATACGTATTTGTTGATCAGGGTGAAGACAAAATGTAGTCTGGTTATAATGGGTTAGACTAGCGTTTCGACTGCTTGATAATTTAGGACACAACGTTCACAAGATGCTTCGTCACATAGCGTGATGTTAAACGCATAGACAATGGTTGTTCCCTTGGCAAGTGCTGTAATGTGGTGACGGGATATCTTGTGAACGCCCTGCGGATAAGCATTTCAGCGCCAATGGCGATGTTAGATCGCATGTTAAGGGTATGAGCATTGTCCGCAAGACTTGCTTTGCCAGTAACGCTGAGAACTAACCGTAATCCGTGGAGACATAAAATCTTATTTTGATATAAACCCGGTGGGAGAAGATTCTATTTGGTGTCGACGGGTTGTTTTTCCTGTGTACATTTTGCTACAGATAACCAATGCAACTTAATCGTTCTCTAAAGGATACGGGAGAATCATTGACATGCTTCCGGTTTTAAGTTTACAGTACGGTTATTGTTGTTTGACAACGACTATCTAGTGCTGGTTCTAGCAGCACAAATGATTGGTGGTACGGTTTCTTAATTATGGCTAGCTGTAAAAGAATCAGGCGGAGAATTAGTTAAAAGCTATGGGCGCTTATCAACCACTATTAAACATTGCTGTAGAACACGCCTATTTTGCAGACCTCACTTGTAAATCACTTGAATTTGTACCAACAGACGCCTCTATCGCGTTAATAAATAAAACAGGGCTAATACTTAAATCGTCACAAAGCGGCATTGCCGTTTTTTATGAAAATGACAAGATGGATATATTGCGATTGCACGCAGCAGATCATTTTGTGTTGACATTTAAAGTTTTTCCAAAAGACCCATATTTTTTTCGTTATACAATTCCGAGCATACAAAAAGACAATTTTGTGCTTTTTTTTAGTAACCAGCAAGTAGTCCAGGATGCCGAGGGCAAGCAAATGCTACATCATGATCATTATGTATCAGAGCAAGCATTTACTCAGATCAATTCCGAACTGTTTGAAGATATTTTTGATCGTAAGGACTATCTGGTCAAACCAGCTATGATTGTCCAGGTGCAGATTACGGATGACGATGCAGGGTTGTGTTCAGAAAACCTGGAAGCAGACTTGCGTAACTATTATATTCGGTTCTCAACAAACGAAGCATTCTGGAAGTATTATATCTTAGGTGATTTGTCACGGCGGAGTCTCTATATTGCCGATTTGGACAACGAAGTACAATTTGAGAATGTAGGAATTGTTACGCTACCTGGGCGTCGTGAGGCAATCATGCTACAGTCGTCAGTGGCCATCAATATGCAAGAACAACATCACCATCGGTTTCAATTAAGAGAATCTGGCAGCATGGGCGACAAAGTGCTCATTAAACGCATGCCAAATGCGAGTATTAGTCAAATGAATGGAGAAATAATTGGCTCCAGAATGGAGAATGTTTCCGAAATTTTTATTAATTAATAATCAATCAGGCTAAGGGAGAGAAAGGTACAGGAGCAAACGTTACAGGCAGCGGTTTTAGTTTTGACAAGGGAGCTGTTGGTTCCCAAGTTGTTTTAAATATTCTATCAGTCAATGATAGAAGGAAAATTGTGGAACGCTATTAATCCAATTTAAGAGGAGCTGATTATGGGGCAGTATAAAACACCGGGTGTTTACATTGTTGAAAAGAATGCGTTTCCTAATTCTGTGGTGGAGGTGGCTACTGCGGTGCCCGCTTTTATTGGTTATACAGAGTGGGCTGATAACAAAGGAAAAACTTTATTGAATAAAGCATGGCGTATTTCATCCATGTCTGAATTCATCAGTTTTTATGGTGGCGCACCAGAATCCAAATTTAAAATTACTGATATAAAACCAGCAAAAGCCGGTGACGCAGACAAAGATAAGGCTGCCGAATCAGCTGCACCAGTATTTACAGAAGAAGCTGATTTTTCAAGTATTGGTACTGATTATCTTCTTGAGCAGGAGAAAAAAAGATTTTACTTATATCACAGCATGATGCTGTTTTTTCAGAATGGAGGGGGTGCTTGTTATATCGTTTCAGTAGGTAAGCATACTGAAGATATAGAAAAGGCGAAATTAAGTGCTGGCATAAAGATTCTGCTAAAAGAGCAGGAACCGACGATGGTGGTGATTCCAGATGCAATGTCTTTGGCTAAAGACGATTGTATTTCCCTGCAACAAGCGATGCTCGGACACTGTGGACGTGTGATGAAAAATCGTTTTGCAATTCTTGATGTCTTTGATGGTTACAAAGAGGCGCAAGACAGTGAGTGTATAGAAAACTTTAGAAACGATCTGGGAACCAATAATCTTGATTTTGCAGCCGCATATTACCCCTGGTTGAATACTTCCATTGTACAGACCAGTGATATTACATTTAACAATGTTGCGAACTTAGACAAGTTGCAGGCTTTGTTGAAAGCGGATCTGGATAAAACTGAGATTGATGAGAAGAAGAGTAAAGAGATTGCTGCCAAGATTGCTGAGTTAACGGCAAAAACCAAAACTGATGGAATGTCTACGGACAGTGAATTGCATAAAATTCTGACGGCGGTATGTCCCCTCTACGGTGACATCATGCTGGCGATCAAAAGTAGATTGAATCTGTTACCACCGAGTGCCGGTATGGCAGGGGTTTACACAACAATTGATAACTCACGTGGGGTTTGGAAAGCACCAGCTAATGTGAGTCTCAATGCGGTTGTTTCGCCATCAGTGGAGATTACACATGATCAACAAGAAGACTTGAATGTAACTACTGCCGGTAAATCGATTAATGCGATACGAACTTTTATCGGTGAAGGTACATTGGTTTGGGGTGCGCGTACTTTGGATGGCAATAGTCTCGACTGGCGTTATATCAATGTGCGTAGAACAATGATCATGCTCGAGGAATCCATTAAGCTGGCCACTAAAGCGTATGTGTTTGAGCCGAATGTTTCGAATACCTGGGTGACCATCAAAAGTATGATTAACAATTTCCTGACCAGTATCTGGAAACGCGGTGGTTTAGCTGGCGCCACCCCTGATGATGCATTTGGTGTATTTGTCGGCTTGGGTGAAACAATGACACCTCAAGATATTCTTGATGGAATTTTGCGTGTGACCGTATTAGTGGCCTTGAGCCGGCCGGCAGAATTTATCGAGATCACATTCCAGCAACAATTACAGAAATCTTAACCTGAAATAAATTCGCTGCTAATAGGCGTGAATTTAAAAGACATTTATTTTTAATTATATAAATAGGGGAAAATTATGGCAGATGATGGATCAAGTCAATCGACTTCTGTGTGGCCAATGCCGAAGTTTTATTTTCAGGTTAAATGGGATTCTGAGGTCATGTCTTTTCAGGAAGTTAGTGGCCTGGATATTCAATCCGAAGAAATCAAATACCGTCATGGCGATAGTCCTGAATTCTCGGTGATTAAAATGCCTGGAATGAAGAAAGTTGGTAACATCACGATGAAGAAAGGTGTCTTCAAAAGTGATAACAAGTTCTGGGATTGGTTCAAGCAGATCAAAATGAATACCATCAAACGGTTACCTGTGACCATCAGTTTATTGGATGAAGCAGGTAGCGCTACAATGGTGTGGACATTGACGAATGCCTGGCCGACTAAGATAACAGGCACCGATTTGAAATCAGAAGGTAATGAAGTGGCTATTGAAACAATAGAAATTGTTCATGAAGGATTAACCATTGCAAATGGCTAATTAATTTTCTCTTATGGTGGTGGATTGTGGCTGGTAGTATATGAATCTTTTATCAATATTTGGAGACACTTATCCACCACCGGCCTTCTATTTTAAAGTTGTGGTTGGGCCTCCAGCAGGCTTATTGACAGATAACTCTTTTCAAGAAGTCTCAGGAATACAATCTGAGATTGAAACAGAATCTGTTGTAGAGGGGGGAGAGAACAGATTTGTTCATAAATTACCAAAAGGCGTTAAAAATTCAGACTTACAGCTTAAACGAGGGATTGCACCACTAACTTCACCTTTGGTTGTATGGTGTAAGACAACCATGGAATTGGGTTTTAGCGTATCGATTAGACCGTTGCCTGTAATGGTTTATTTGATGAATGAAAATAAAGTGCCTGTGCGTGGCTGGTCCTTTGCTTCTGCTTATCCATTAAAGTGGGAAGTGGACAGCTTTAATTCAACCAAAAATGAAGTAGCCATAGAGAAGATTGTCCTAAGCTATACCTATTCAAATCGTATTATTTAAAACATACAAATACAGAATACGATATGTCGATAGAAATTAAACAATTACTGATTAAGTCCAATATTGTTCAAAGGGCAGCAACTGCTGCTACTGATTCTGTTATTGCGTCTGAATCTGAAACTTCAGAGGAACAGGAAGCAGTTAAGGAGCAACTGCTTGTAGAATGCCGTCGAATGATTCTTGATATCATGCGTGAAAAAGAGGAACGTTAAATGGCTGTTGGGACTAAGGCATTATTGACGATTTCACCTTGCAAGGTAGACAACGGAACGGTCAGTGTTGATTCTTCCAAGACAGAATTTGAGGCAATGATCAACCCGTCCGGCTATGAACATACATTCCAACTGAGTTACTCAAAAAAGCGGGTATTGGGACAGCCCGGTACAGAAACAAAATATAATGCCAGTGATCCGGAAAAAATTGTTCTGAAAGAGCTGATATTTGATGGTACAGGCGTTATCAGGCCAGGGCTTCTTGAGGCTGGGGATCCAACGCCTGTAAAGGATCAGATTGAATTGTTAAAGGATGTCGTTTATACCTATGAAGGGAGCACACATGAGACACCGATTGTTCAGTTAAAATGGGGTAGTTTTTTATTCTATGGACGAGTCGAAGCGCTTAAATTTGATTACACCTTATTCAAACCCAGTGGTGAGCCATTACGCGCTAAGGTAACGCTAACATTTATTGAATATCAAAGTACCGAAGAAATTTCAAAAGAGGCAGAACAAACCTCGCCAGACTTAACGCACATTGTCGAAGTAAAAGCTGGTGATACATTGCCATTATTATGCTATCAGATTTATCGGGACTGTTCTTACTATACAGAAGTTGCACGGATTAATAATCTGACTAATTTTCGAGCATTGAAACCTGGGATTAAGCTGCAATTTCCACCGTTGAACTAAGTTAAGGTTTTTTATGGCTGATTCCCCATTAACGGGTAGTACTGGTGTTGTTTCGTTAACTATTTCGAGTAATGGAACAGCCCTTGCTGACACTATTCAAATTGTCTCTGTAGAGATTAACTACTGCACTAATAAAATTCCATCCGCCAAGTTAGTTATTTTAGATGGTGAAGTGTCTGAAAATGATTTTCCGGTAAGCAATGCAGATGATTTTAAGCCAGGTGTGCTTCTGACCATTGATGCAGGTTATGCAGGGGAAACGACGACAATTTTCGAGGGTGTTGTTATAAAACATGGCATTAAGGTTGATGGTGACAATTACTCTCGTTTGATTATCCAATGTAAAGACAATGCTGTTGCAATGACAGTAGGCCGTAAGAATGCAAATTATATTGATTCAACCGATAGCGACATAATCAGCACGTTGATTGGCGCATATGGTAGCTTATCATCAGATGTTACTGCCACCACGACCAGTCATAAAGAAATCGTGCAGTATTACTGCTCCGACTGGGATTTTTTGCTGACAAGAGCTGAGGCTAATGGATTCTTGGTTACCCTGGACGCTGGTAAAGTATCCGTCAAGCCGCCACAAGTAGATGGTGAAGCAGTGCTGACACTAACATATGGTACGGATTTAATGGCATTTGATGCTGATCTGGATGCTTATTCACAGTTTAGTTCTGTAAAAGGTATTACTTGGGATTTAACAACCCAGTCGGCGCTGGAAGCAGAAGCAGCGCCAGATAGTTTAACCAGTCAGGGTGATTTGACCACCGCTGATTTGGCAAACGTCATAGCGCCGGACTATTTCAGGTTGCAAACAAATGCACCGCTGGATAGTGCTACATTGACTGACTGGGCCAAGGGTCAGCAAGTTAAATCCGGGTTGGCGAGAATTCGTGGCCATGCAACATTTCAAGGCAGCGCCAAGGCGAAGATCGGTACATTAATAGAATTAAAAGGTGTCGGGAATCGTTTTAACGGTAATGTATTGGTCACGATGGTTAGACATCAAATTAAAAATGGAGATTGGCTGACAGAGATTGAATTTGGTCTATCTGAAAAATGGTTTAGCGAACAGCAATGTATTAATGCGCCTATTGCTGCCGGCTTTACAGCAGGCGTTACAGGTCTACAAATTGGTGTGGTGAAAAAACTGGATGCTGATCCGGAAAGCCAATACAAAATTCAGGTTTCCGTGCCGGTCATGCAAGCCGAAACAGAGGGTGTTTGGGCGCGCCTGGCAAGTTTCTATGGGTCAAGCGATTTTGGTGCTTTTTTTATCCCGGAAATCGGTGATGAAGTAATCCTTGGTTATTTTAATGATGACCCATCCCATCCAGTAATCCTTGGTAGTTTATATAGCAGTAAAAGAAAACCCCCG
>JAHZIU010000243.1 GCA_022601315.1 Betaproteobacteria bacterium | reverse complement strand
TTAGATCTAAAAGCAACCCCCTTAATCGATTACCGACTCTCTTTTGCTAAAAATATAGACGAGAAGCTGTTTGCACTGATGATGATTGCTGATGACAGGTTAGTGAAAAGCACCTATATCATGGGGAAAAGCCCTTACACTAAGGGAGCAAAAAAATAAGCTTACTTTTGCAGTGAGCAATAATTTGCCACTCTACACTTAGGCAATTAGCAATTCCTATTCAAATTCTGGATGTAGTGTTGATCTACCGCCTATTTTGCGGCACTAATAGCATTATTAAGTTCGCCGTGTTTAAATTGAGTTAACTAGTATCGTATGGATCTGTGAGAAAAATCACAGATAAACGTATTAATACCGTCTATCATTACTCCTAACTCATAGATTACTAAGTTGTCAAATCTGAAAGCATGTGATCTGTGTTAATGGGCTAGTAATAAATTAAAACAACAATGAGTACAGACCAACGTGCAATAAAAATCAATACATTATTATCTTGATGGTGAATTCCATCATTGCAAATAAGTTACCACTATTCATTAGCTTATTTATGATTTTAAGCAGCTGGTTGAGTTTCTTATACTCAACTGGAATGATTACGCCTTCAGTTCAAACCTCTTCAATTCCAAAACAGTCCGGCGTAAATGTCCTTTTGTTTGCGCAGACTTCAGGCAGGAAATAAACTGCCAGACCTCATAATTCTGCTGACCTTGAAGGGCTAATAAGTCTTAGCTGACTCTGATCTGCAAATCTATCTAGGCATGTATGTTACTGGCATAAAACAAAGAAATGCTCTTTTTATAATGACACTTGTGATGAAAAAACCTACAGAAATTATAAAAACTCACACGCTAATACTTGGTGCCGGGCCAGCAGGGCTTGCGGCAGCTTACGCATTAGCTAAAGCTGGCACTCCACCACTTGTTATTGAAAAAGGAAAAGTATCTGGTGGTCTTATGCGTTCAATACAACATGGTGAGTATGTTGTGGATGTTGGACGTAAAGAACTATATACACGGATACAAAAAGTTGATGCATTATGGAATGAGGTGCTTGGTGCCGACTATGTTTCATATAACCACCGTGAAGGAGTCCTATACAAAGGCACTATTTTAGAATCAAGTAACGCTTGGCGAGGTAGCTTGCGTGGCATGTCTTTAACAATGCTACTGGCTTGTGCTTTTGATTACATTTGGGATTTCACAAAATTTTCAATGTTCAAACCACGTAACTATGAAGAATATTGGTATCGCAAACGTGGTTGCAAATTCAGTCATATATTTACCCAAGGATACGAAGAAAAATTTAAGGGCATTAAATGGAAAGAAATGCCTATTCCCACTGAAAATACTGTCAATACAAATCGATTAGCAACTGAACATCATGCCGAAAGAAACAAGAAAATCTGGCGACACCCCGCCAAAGGCAGTGGGCAGATCTGTGAAATCTTAGAAAAAGAAATTTATGCGATGGGCGGAAAATTTGCATTTGAGAGCAAGATAGTAGAAATAAATACTTGTGGCAAGCGGATTGATACTATCAAAATATCAACTGGCTCTGAGATTATTGCTTACCAACCGGAACATGTGATATCGAGTATGCCCGTTGAATTTCTCGGACAATATCTAAACTTATCTGATTATCCTTCCAATCTCAAAGAGAAAAACACCAAAATTGGCTCAAGCAGTGGACGTAGCACAATCTGTGTTTATCTCTTTCTAGACGAATTGCCTCGATTCCCCCATGTTTGGTTAAAGGTAACATCCCCAGATATTAAAGCAGGAAGAATTACAAATTATGCTGCGTTGAGTCAAGCTATGGTGCCTGAAGGAAAAACAAGTCTGTGTGTAGAATATTTCTGCGACGCATCAGACGCTTTACTCTCATTCAACGATGAAGCATTGAAAGAATTGGCCTTATCTGAATGCGCAGTTTCCGGTTTGATTGATCCGAAAACCTATCTGAATTCGTTTATCTTAAAGTTACCAGGTGCCAATGCAGCAACAAGCTGGAGAGACTGGGCAAATAACTCCATACGATCCTTATTACAGAAAATAGGTGAATTTGAAAATCTTTATAACATTAATCGTCCTGGTACAGACAAAGCGACCTACGCAGGGCTGGAGGCAGCGCAAGCAATCCTCGATGGCGATAGAAAAATATTCCACGAGGAAATGTCTTTGACCTTGCCAGATATTTCATAAACCGTATCAATCGAGTTACAAAAGTAACTCTTGATTTCAGAGCAATAAAAAAATTAGGAGTACAAAATGCGGATGATGGGAAAAGTCATATTTCTATGGTGTTATGTCTATCTTTGGGCGCCACTACGTAATTTGAAACGTACGATATGTGGGACTTCCCATACAACAATCTTAGTTTACCATCGTGTGAGTAACGAATCACTAGATTCAATAACCGTTAAAATATCACAATTCCAACGGCAACTGGATATCCTTACTCGTAATTATCAAGTCGTAAGCATGGATCAATTTCTTTCACGCCGGGGGCTTCCTCGTAGGAAAAAATGGGTCGTGATAACCTTCGATGATGGCTATTTTGATAACTATGCAGCGGCCCAAATGCTCTATAAAGCGCAGCTTCCATGTACATTTTTTGTAAGCACAGGTATCGTTGGCACGTCCCGTAGTTTTCCCCTAGATATACGCATGAACCGAAAAATTCGTGTGTTATCTTGGAAACAAATCCAAGAAATGTCTGCTTTAGGCTTTCACATTGCGAATCACTCAGTTAACCATATCGATATGGGTATAACCGATCTCAATGTTTCACTATATGAAATTCGCAAAGCTTCAAAGGATTTAGTGACACATCTTGGAAACAGCGCTTCGGAAAAATGGTTCGCTTATCCTTTTGGTCGTCAGGAAAATATTACCGAAGATATAAAAAATCAACTGAACTCACTCGGCATTGATTATTGCTTTTCAGCGTATGGTGGAACAAATCCCAAAAATTTTGACCCCTTCAATATACTGAGACAAGGTGTCAATTATGGTTTTAGCGATCTTGCTTTCAAAAGTGCCATAGAAGGCTATCGAACGCGTATCCATTAGTCGACCTCAATAATCTCTATTGATAAAAAATCAAACGCATGATGTAAGAAATAATATAAATCTTACTAACAATAAATAAAGGATTCCTGTGGAATTAGATTTTTCACTTATCAAAGATCTTAAACAACAGTTTATTGAAGAGATCTCTTCTTCCAAAAATGATTTACTTTCCGTATTTCCTATAGATATATATATTCAATCACTAGACAACGCTTGTGACTATGGCGGGTATGGTTCTTTCCATAAAGGAGCATATGAGTTTTATAATCAAATTATGTATCAGACTGGCAGTCAAATTTTAGAGGCCTATCACAAGCTTGTACTGCTGAACTTGATAGAAGACTATGATCGCCGTCTATCTCTAAGACGCATTCCTGAATCAATTGTGCAACTTTTTACAAAAGAGTTTCAGAGAATCATTAACGAGATGAAAATCGACCGAAAAGATTTTTATCTCTACCCAAATGATGTTTTTATTAAAGAACTCGGTATTTGCAGACTCAAACTGTATCCATGTGGTCCTGAGTTAATCGATGAACAGTCCGGGGTGCCGCGTAGCATTCTTCTGCGGGGCAATATTTTTCAATTAATGGAAAAAGTTAAATTCTTTAATTTTACAGTTACTGGCTTTAAACCTTTTTATGAACTCCATATGCATTTACCACTACGAAAATATTTTAACCCAAGTGAATGGTTGGATTGTTATCGAAGAATTTCTGAACTGCTTGATCTAAACCCAAATGTAAAAGGAATAAGCTGTACCAGTTGGTGGTATGACCCACAATTAGAAAATATTAGTCCAAGACTATCTTATCTGCGAGAACAACCTTTAAATGGCGGTGCTCGATTATTTTATGTTGGAAAAGATAAACATGCTGTAAGTGGTGCCATTGCAAAATCTCAAACACGCAGACAGCTTTACCATTCAGGTCAGTATATTCCACATATATATACTATGATATGGGGAAGAAATGAACTTACCGATTGGGTAGAGAAAATACACGACAAGTAACATTTTTGTCATCAAAATAAAATGATAATCCCAGATTGATCTTGTTTAGCTTTTCAGTTCAACCGCTTAGAACATGCTCGTACGTCTGGTTGTTTTGAGTGATTTAGGATATGTCGAGTGAGGGACTTGTTCGTCATAGACAGATTCGGTTGTCTGGAAAAAATGGCGGCCACTATCCACCAGGCTAATGCAGCGCAACAGCCCAAGAGAAATAAAGTCATTCATAATCTGGGTTTTATGATAGAGACAAGCAGGTAGGAAATTAATAGGGTATGGACTGGTCAAGTTTACCCTAAGCAAGACATCGAATACCAGGATTGCCAGTCTATGCACTTACGTAACTCTTTTCCAGGTACTGTCAATTTTACGATACCTGAACAATAACAATAACGTAATGAAAAACTCAGTAACATTATACAAACGCTACCGATGCCCTTCTCACATCGTTCCGTACACAATGTGACTATATATCGGAGACTTTTGCAAAACCCCATTTTTTAAAAATTTATTGCATAAGAATCAATACCATAAATATTCGGTTTCAGGGTTTTGCAAAAGTCTCTATAAATTTAACAAATTTAAGCCCTTGTAATATCAAAGACCTTTTAGAAAAAAGGAATCGTAGTAGCCCTTGAATCGATTAGTCTACAGTACATCAAGTTTAGTTCAGCATATGCCAGTAAGCTGAACCACTGGCATCAATTATTCACAATCTAACTCATTTGGCCCAGCAATAAGATTTGTATTGTATCGTTGTGTAAACACGACTGACGACAAATAACGTGGCCTCCTCCGTTCATGTGGCTTTTCTTAATGTATTTCCGATATTGTCTAACATGATCAAATGGTTAATTATTACAAACAACAGTGGTTACATTGTAGGAGAATCTGAATTTGTAGCAATTCATGTCCATTTTTTTAAAATTTATCGCCGATCTAATTGCCTCCTCATCGATCACACATTCATTTTCCAGAGTAATTTTTTGATAATACCCTAT
>JAHZIU010000242.1 GCA_022601315.1 Betaproteobacteria bacterium | reverse complement strand
GGGATACAGTATTATCGCTTGTACCAAGCCACCATAATCATAAAATAGGTGAAAAGATAGGTATTAAGTTGGCAGTCGATCATGTCGTTGTATTTGATCAAATTAAAGCGTCATGAGTTGGGTGAATTTGCTATTCTATAGTGAATACTGACTAACTTAGGGTCAAATGAATAAATCGGTGCTTCCCTTTTTCACTTTTTTTCTATAGCATAACGAATTATTAGGTATTCCACTTTTTCTTGCGTAGCTATTTTTTCCAAATAATGTTGTAAATCAGTCTTTCGGATATTAGATTGCGCTATATCACTACTTAATTGAATTACTAGAATGAGGATTATATGAGTCAGCATATTCATTACGTTACTGATGCTAATTTTGATGCAGAGGTTTTGCAGTCATCTACACCTGTGCTGGTAGATTATTGGGCCGAATGGTGTGGCCCCTGTAAGATGATAGCCCCCATTTTAGATGAAATTGCCAATGAATATGGCGAACGTCTCAAAGTAGCTAAACTGAATATTGATGAAAACCAGGTTACGCCACCAAAATATGGTATTCGTGGTATTCCTACACTGATGCTATTCAAAGATGGAAATATAGAAGCAACCAAAGTTGGCGCGTTATCCAAGTCACAATTAACAGCATTTATTGACAGTCACATATAAACCCGTTAGGCTTACTCATTACAAGTATTATAAGTACATTAGGCTGAGTACTAGATTACCAAGTAACTTTAAAAAAATACTGTATCTTTATTTAATTATCCCATCAGTAAAAACTTTCCTTCCGACGTCGTAATCAACCACGTTAGTTTTCAATATCTCTGCGAGTTTTTTCATGCGTTTATCTGATCTTAAAAGTTTACATGTTACAGAATTAATCAAAATGGCCATCGCCAACGAACTCGATGGTGCTAACCGTATGCGAAAACAAGATTTGGTTTTTGCATTGCTTAAGAATCAGGCACGTAAAGGTGAAAGTATTTACGGGCAGGGAACCTTGGAGGTCCTTCAGGATGGCTTTGGTTTTTTACGCTCACCGGATACTTCGTATCTTGCTGGGCCAGATGATATTTATATATCGCCAAGTCAAATTAGGCGCTTTAATCTGCATACAGGTGATTCTGTCGATGGAGAGATTCGGCCACCAAAAGATGGTGAACGTTATTTTGCACTGGTAAAAGTTGATCAAGTTAACGGAGAACCACCTGAAAATTCCAAGCATAAAATTCTGTTTGAAAATTTAACACCGTTATTTCCAACTGAGCGACTGATGCTTGAGCGGGATATCAAGGCGGAAGAAAACATTACCAGCCGTGTTATTGATTTGATTGCGCCAATAGGAAAAGGACAGCGTGGATTGTTGGTTGCCAGTCCTAAGTCTGGTAAAACCGTTATGCTGCAACATATTGCACATTCCATAGCAGCAAATCACCCTGATGTCATGTTGATCGTGTTGTTGATTGATGAACGTCCGGAAGAAGTGACCGAAATGACACGCTCAGTGAGAGGGGAGGTGATTTCTTCGACCTTTGATGAACCGGCTATGCGACATGTGCAAGTAGCAGATATGGTCATTGAGAAAGCGAAACGCCTTATTGAGC
Source organism: Betaproteobacteria bacterium (assembly GCA_022601315.1). Lineage (GTDB taxonomy): Bacteria > Pseudomonadota > Gammaproteobacteria > Burkholderiales > Nitrosomonadaceae > Nitrosomonas. Next base: position 1,003 of record JAHZIU010000242.1, on the reverse strand, counting down.
ATAAAAAAGACGTTGTCATTTTACTTGATTCAATCACACGTTTAGCACGCGCGTATAACACCGTTGTGCCTGCATCTGGCAAAGTATTGACTGGCGGTGTGGATGCACAAGCTTTACAGCGTCCAAAGCGTTTTTTTGGTGCAGCACGGAATATTGAAGAAGGTGGGTCTTTAACTATTATTGCAACGGCATTGATTGATACTGGTTCACGCATGGATGATGTAATTTATGAAGAATTTAAGGGCACAGGTAATATGGAGATCCATCTTGACCGGCGCATGGCTGAGAAACGGATTTATCCCGCTATAAATGTGAATCGCTCAGGCACACGTAGAGAAGAGCTACTGATTGAGCCCGATGTTCTCCAGAAGATTTGGATATTACGTAAGCTATTGCATCCAATGGATGATATGGATGCGATGGCGTTCTTGTTGGATAAAATTAAGGCGACTAAAACAAATTCTGATTTTTTTGATTCAATGAGGCGCGTTTAACATAGAACAGCTTAACCTTAGCAAAGTCGAAATTTGTGTGTCTGAGTAGTTTTTTACAGCGAATGATGCAGTAGCTTCAGCACTGTGAGTGTATTTTACCTTTGCATCTGTTTGGTTATGACTTTTTCTTGCTTTTCACTTTATCTTTCTTCTTTTTCTTCTTGTCTTTCTTTTTATTCGTATCGCTTTTTTTATTTTCTTTCTTATCTTTAACCTTGCTCTTTTTAGCCTGAGTTTGTGTTTTTTCGGCAGTAGTATTTTTACTGGCTGTTTTGTTCTTTGTTTTTTGTGTACGACTGGTTGTAGTAACAGGTTTTTTACCAGTTTCACTGCGTAAGCAATTAGCTGCTGCTTTTATCGTGGCGCGTGCACGTATATCACTAAACCCTGGGACTTTGAGTAAATCTGACATGGAAATTGAAGCGAGTGCTTCAACTGTTTTGATCTTGTGGGCGAATAACACTTTGGCGACGACAGGCCCGATTCCTACTACATCAGTTAGTTTTGCC
>JAHZIU010000241.1 GCA_022601315.1 Betaproteobacteria bacterium | reverse complement strand
TAGGTTAAGTGCTACGCCGCCATCATCGCTTACTTGGGATTTTGACAACTCCGCTTTGACATACGCTTGCACGTCTTCTTTAAGAATACGTTGCTTAGGGCCACTACCCGTAACCAAATTCAAATTAACGCCCAGCTCGCGGGCAAAACGTCGTACTGATGGTCCTGCATGCACTTTGGTGATTACACCATTATCTAAAATTTTATTTTCTTGAAGTGGTTCCAGCGGCTCTTCTATTATCTCCTGTTTAATCTTAGCGTCAATTGCAGTCGCAATTATTGGTGGCGTCTTAGTAACAGGTTGCTCTGAAGCATCTGAAACATTTGGTACTTTCTCTTCACTCGGATCTGATACTTGCAACAATAAAATCAATGAACCTTCCGAAACCTTGTCGCCAGTCTTTACGGAGACTTCCGTAATAACGCCAGGATAAGGCGCTGGTACTTCTATCGTCGCTTTATCTGATTCCAACGTAATCAGGGAGTCTTCCACTTTAACTTGATCACCCGACTTAACCAATACCTCTATAACCGGCACATCTTTGAAATCACCAATATCAGGAATTAATACTTGCTTAATTTCGCTCACATGCTTTCCTTAAATCATATTGTGAAGCTTACAGCACGCTTTAAAGCGTCACTGGGTCCGGTTTATCAGGATCCACACCAAACTTTTTAATCGCCTGTGCTACCTGCTCGGCCGTCATTTTTCCTTCTTCTTCAAGTGCCTTTAAAACTAAGATGGTGACATGATAACGATCAACCTCAAAAAAAGCGCGTAAATTCTCACGTGTATCAGAACGCCCAAAACCATCTGTTCCCAATACGCGGAAACAGCCAGGAACAAACTCACGAATCTGATCAGCGTAAATTTTCATATAATCGGTTGCAGCAATTACTGGCCCTTCACGGTTTTTAAAGCAATTCTCCACATGACTAAACCTAGCCGCCTTGGTCGGGTGCAGCATATTCCATCGTGCCACACTTAGTGCTTCACGCCGCAACTCAGTAAAACTAGGCACACTCCAAATATCTGCATTAACGTTATAATCTTTTTTCAAGATATCCGCCGCGGCAATAACTTCATGCAAAATAGTACCAGAACCTAATAGCTGTACGCGCAGCCCTTTACTTCTCTTGCTACTTTCACTAAGCAGATACATCCCTTTCAGGATATCCTGCTCGACACCTTTTGGCATCTCCGGTTGCTGATAATTCTCATTCATTACCGTGATGTAGTAATAAATGTCTTCTTGCTCTTGATACATTCTACGCAAGCCATCTTGGATGATAACCGCCAATTCATAAGCAAAGGTGGGATCATATGACACACAATTTGGAATAGTCGATGCGACCAGATGACTATGACCATCTTCATGTTGTAGACCTTCACCATTTAATGTAGTACGCCCGGCTGTACCACCAAGCAGGAATCCCCGGCTACGCATATCACCTGCGGCCCAAGCCAAGTCACCAATACGCTGAAAACCAAACATGGAATAGAAAATAAAGAATGGGATCATTTGTACGCCATGCGTACTGTATGCCGTTGCGGCAGCAATCCACGACGACATAGCACCAGCCTCATTGATACCTTCCTGCAATATCTGACCGTTCTTATCTTCCTTGTAATACATCAGTTGTTCAGCGTCTTGAGGCGTATACAATTGTCCTTCTGACGACCAAATTCCCAATTGCCGGAACATACCTTCCATACCAAAGGTACGCGACTCATCTGCAACAATGGGTACTACATGCTGGCCCATCACTTTATCTTTAACTAAAATATTAAGAATGCGCACAAAAGCCATGGTTGTCGAAGATTCACGCCCTTCTCCACTCGCTTTTAATAAAGAATCAAACGCTGACAATAGTGGAACTTCAAGTGCTTTAGCCTTCTGCTTCCGATGATGAAAGAAACCACCCAGTGCCTGACGGCGTGACTGCATATAAATGTACTCGGGCGAATCTTCATCAAATTTGAGATAAGGCACCTCATCAATCTTGTCATCCGGTATTTCCAAGCCGAAACGATTACGAAACGCCTTTAATGAAGTTGTTCCCATCTTTTTTTGTTGGTGAGTAATATTCTGCGCTTCGCCTGCTTCCCCCATGCCATATCCTTTGATCGTTTTGGCAAGAATCACGGTCGGCTGTCCACTATGCTTCATCGCCTCAGTATATGCGGCATAGACTTTATGCGGGTCGTGACCGCCACGATTGAGCCGCCAAATATCATCATCAGACATATGCGCAACCATTTCCAACAATTCTGGATACTTACCAAAGAAATGCTTGCGCACATACGCACCGTCTTTTGATTTGATGGTTTGATATTCGCCATCAACACATTCCATCATGCGCCGTTGTAACAACCCTTTGGTATCTTTAGCCAATAACGGATCCCAGTAAGAACCCCAAATAACTTTAATAACATTCCAACCTGAGCCCCGAAAATCACTTTCCAATTCCTGGATAATTTTACCGTTGCCACGAACAGGGCCATCAAGCCGCTGTAAATTGCAATTGATTACAAAAATCAAATTATCCAGCTTTTCACGTGATGCCAATGAAATCGCACCCAATGACTCTGGTTCGTCCATTTCGCCATCGCCCATGAACGCCCAAACTTTTCGGCCATTGGTTTCTACTAATCCACGGCTACCCAAGTACTTCATGAAGCGGGCCTGATAGATTGCCATTAATGGCCCCAACCCCATTGAAACTGTTGGAAACTGCCAGAAATCCGGCATTAACCAGGGATGCGG
>JAHZIU010000240.1 GCA_022601315.1 Betaproteobacteria bacterium | reverse complement strand
CGACTAAATCATTCATGATATGCACAAGATTTATTTATCTCATCAAGAAAGGTCAAAGCGAATCCGTTGTTTTGCCCAAACTTTGACAATATCGCCTTTGTATTTCGCTGGCTCAAATTGCCAAGCGCGTATTCCCTGTAATGCAGCAGAATCAAACACTCCCGAGGGGTTTGATTCCAACACTTGCACCTGATTGACGGAACCATCCTCCTCGACAAGCACCGATAACACCACATAGCCTTTAACACCATTCTTTTTAGCTGACGGTGGATATCTGAATGCGCCGGTTGAAATAGCTCTTGGTGGAACATCAACTAAGTCTGCTGTCATCACGGCATTTTCTGCATTACCCAACAAACCATCATCCAATGCATTCATCTGACCATCATCAAAACCAAACAGTCCCAGGTCAATCCCAGACAACGCAGTATTTAGACCTTTAAAAGGCGCAGGTGCCTGCGTTCGGGTAACCCGTTTCTTCGGCTCAACCCGCTTAATCTTCTTTTTTGGCTCCTGTTTGATCTGTTTGACTATACTAATTTGCGTTGCTTCTTGCGGCGGTTTTTTATCAACTTTGCCAATATACTTATTCATCGCCAGCATCAACCCAAAAACCAGTATCGGACCAAATACCATGGAAATACCCGCTGCCCAGTGTTTATTTAATTTTGTATTTTGCATTTTTCGTTACCCCGCCTCTTTTTTAGTAGCCACACCTACACTCTCAGCACCGGCCAATCTCGCCTGATCGACAACCTCAACCAGCCTGCCTGCAGGCACGCCCTCATCAGTCACAACCAAAACAACTTTGCTGGTTGCTGTACTTAACAAATCTCGCAACTTACTTTGTATTAGCCACAAACGTACCGGCTCACCGTCTACGTACGTGTCACCATTTTGATCCACAAATAATCGAATCGCTTTGCTTGACGCCGCTTCTGCACTACTCGCGGTGGGGCGTTCCAACTCCAACTTCATATCTTTCACGAAAGTCGTTGTGACCATAAAAAATATCAATAGAATAAAAACAATATCAATCATTGGCCCAATATCTATTGATGCATCTGCTTCTGCAGGTTCGCTATATCTCATAATGTAATGCTTCTCTTTGGTTCCAAAACCACAGCCTGACTGCACAATAACGCGCTAATTTGAGAAAGATCTTGAGCAATCTGCTGCTGTTTTTTAATTTGCATGCTGTGCATCAACAAGCCAGGAATTGCAACAGCCAAACCCATCTGAGTAGAAATTAATGCTTGCGATATACCACCCGCTATACCACCGGATTGTGTAAATAACGCCATGACTGCTAACGAATCAAATGTCTCAATCATGCCAATTACAGTGCCCAATAAACCCAATAAAGGTGAAATAATAATGACTGTTCGAACCAACACCGAATATCTCAAGATTTCTTTCTTATACTCATAAAATGCTTCATCTAAGTGACGCTGAAGATTTGCGACGCCTTTTTTCTTTAACGCAATACCTTGTTGCGCAGCTTGTTCCACAATATTCGTCGCAGATTGATTGCTGTTCTTGGCATAAAATATCAACATGTCTCTTACACCCATGGATTTTGATTCTTTCATCGTCCAGAACCGGTAACCCAACCCATACCAAAGCAACAATGCACAGAAAAACAATGGCAACGTAACAGCCCCCCCTGATTCAAATAACTCTTTGACCAAAAAAAAATATTCATCAATATTTATGGGCATAACTATTCCCCTAAGTCGCCGGATTAGTCAGAGCTAATGACTCATCACTATGCACAGGCTCACTGGCACGCGCTACGTCAGACTCAGGTTTACTCAGAAAAACATTTGTAACCCTGAGTGCTGCATGTTCCATATCGCGTTTAATATTTCTCGCCCAGGCTGACAACAGCGAACCTGCTAATAAAGCTGGAATGGCAATGATCAGACCAAGTTTTGTAGTGACTAGCGCAATGGAAATACCGCCTGAAAGTAACTTAGGATCACCCGTACCAAACTCTGTAATCACATCAAAAGTAGCGATCATGCCGGTGACTGTACCGAGCAAACCTAATAATGGAGAGACTGAAGCGATAACCAGGATTGCTGATCCGAAGCGATCCAATGGGCCAGACTCCTGCAAAATTGCTTCGTGCACCACACTGTCCATATGATCTCTGTCATCTTTCAAATGGCGCAATGTATTGGATAAAACACGGGCAATTGCAGAAGAACCTTCTTCACAATTTTTTCTGGCTGCATCTAAATCACCATTAGCGACCTGTTCTATTACTTGGTTAGACAGCTGTGTTGTATTGGTGCTATTTGATTGCAGCAAATAAGCACGGACCAGAATCAATAGTCCGGCCAATGCGCCCAACGACACGATGATCCAACCAATAACCCCACCTGAATTAATAATACCGATGATGGTTTTCTCAGGAGACTCATCAATTGCATTGGTGCGTGACTCGAATAAAAACAGCTTTAATAGATCCGGCTGCTGTTTGTTGCTGAGTGCCAATGCCGTATCTGCAGTTGGTTCACTCCATACTTTAAAATTACCGCCACCTGCCGGCACCAAACTACCGCTCCCTTCGTCGCTGATGCCATATGCAGCAATATTGCCTAAATGAATAATCTCGCCCTGAGTTAGTTTGCCATCTTCAAGAAAAAATTCGCCAACTTTCGTTTGAATAGCACCCAAATCATGTATCAATGAAATCGCACGTTTAAAAAAATAACCAACTTTCGCCAGATCATTCTCTTCGCTGTCTGCAATAGATACAGGTATTTCAATACCATGATTCTTAAGCGCCGCTTCTGCCTGCGAATAAGTTAATCCTAAAGAATCACTGCTCTCAAAAACAGCAGCTTCGGAACGCTCGGCTTCGGCCAATAGTATGTTGAGTTGATCAATTTTAGCTGAACGCGTTACCGAATCTCGTTCAAGAACATGGATCCGGTTGTTCACTTTTTGCTGCTCAGCTTTTGTACTGGATTGATATCTTTTTAGGCGTTCGGACAATTCTCTTTTTTGTGCCTCCAGAAATGCATATTCACGCTTATACGCCGTTTCCAAGTCAATCATTTCCTGAACCGCCACATCTTGTTTAGACGAAACAGTGGATTCCATACTCGCTTCCGGTTTCGCTGGAGGAACTGGCGTTGTTAAATCCTGTGAAGAATCAATCACATTATCATCCGTAGCAATAGCAGGACTTGCCAGGATCATTAACAATAGTGATAGAAATAGTACTTTATTCATATTTTTATTGGATTTGGCAATTCAAAATAACCCTGGCGTATTTGCTTTTTCAAAGCATCAAATAGTTTCGCAATACGCTCAATATCGCTAGAAGAATCCGTTAT
>JAHZIU010000239.1 GCA_022601315.1 Betaproteobacteria bacterium | reverse complement strand
ATTTAAAGTGGTTGAATGGGAAGATATCATCGATACTTTAGTCGCAAAACAAATTGACGTTATTATTGCAGGACTCGCCATTACCCCGAGTCGGGCTTTGCGCCTTAATTATTCCAAAGCTTATGCGGATGGCGGCATAGGAATCGCAGCCTCTATTGCCAAAACCAAACACAAAGACTCGCTCAATGACCTGAACAATCCCAAGGTAACGCTTGGCGTTATTTCAGATACCGTCTCTGAACATTTGGCAAAAAGAATGTTTCAGCATGCACAAATTCAATCTTTTACAAAAACTAAAGATGCTAAAAACGCTGTCATTGAAGGAAAAATTCATGCACTAATATCATCATCACCCATACCGCAGTTTTTAGCTTTGAAACATCCTGAGAAGATTGACGTCCCGTTAGACAAGCCGCTACTTGGGTACAAAGCGGGAATGGCTGTTAATAAGGGTGAGCAGGAATTTTTAAATTACCTAAATGCATGGATCACTGCCCGTGATGCAGAAGGTTGGCTTCCAGCCAAATATAAATTTTGGTTTGAGTCATTAGACTGGAAGAATTAATATGCTGATGCAAACACAAACCACTCATATCAATATTAATGCCAAAGTATTGCCATATGAACACCAACTGGCTTTAGCACTGCTTTTGTTAGCATCTTCCATCGTTATCGCAGATACGACATTAAAACTGGATTTCCCAGACGAATTCTACCTACAGTCTACCGACAAAAAATTTTCACGTAATAATCAATCGTATCAAGCCGATAAGCAGGAGCCGAGATGGCAGAATCCAGCAAGTTCTTCATCACCAACAGTACGTTGGGGCGCTAAATCAATTTATGAAGAAAATAGTCAGTTAGATCCTATACTGGGTACCGAGGGTACTGGTCAGGCAACAGAAACCATCCATTTAAACCCTCAGCTTGAAATACGTTTCTGACGCAACGCAGCAGTTGGGATAAAATCTGGATTTATAGCGATGTCCTTAAGTAGGGCGTGGCCCAAACATGATGATGGCCGTACCGATCAAACAAACGCCGACGCCAAGCCAATCAGTTGCAGTGGGACGTATAGAATCCACCGCCCACAACCATAGTAGCGCAACACTGATATACACACCACCATACGCTGCATAAACACGCCCGGCGGCATGTGGGTGTAACGTAAGAAGCCAGACAAATACAGCCAACGATAGTGCGGCGGGAACCAAGAGCCAAATTGAGCCACCTTGTTTAAGCCAAAGATACGGCAAATAACAGCCAATGATTTCAGCGATAGCCGTAACGGAAAACAATCCAAAAACTTTTAGAAATTCCATGCAACCATCCTTTTAATTACTCATCTAAAAGATTGATAAGTGAACTCAAAACCTATTCTACTGTGGGAAAGCCATTTTGGCCGCAACTTTTGATTAATTTCGTTAAAATTTACACCATAGCAGGCTTCTTACATTTGCTCATTAAATTTCTTAGCATATGGACTATAAAGTCTGCATAATCGGCGCCGGAGCTTCTGGCTTGGCAACCGCCAAGACACTTCACGAACGTGCTATCACATTCGATTGGTTTGAGATGGGTTCTAAAATTGGCGGTCTCTGGCATTACAATAACGATAATGGATGCTCGGCGGCGTATGATTCGCTGCACATCGACACCTCTAAGGAACGAATGGCATTCTCAGATTTTCCAATGCCGAATGCATTTCCAAATTACCCGCATCACAGTCAGGTGCTCGATTATTTCAAACGCTACGCGAAGCGCTTTGAACTAATTCCCCTGGTAAAGTTTCGGACGCGTGTTGACCATGTGGAACCGTTACCTGATGGTGGATACAAAGTCTCCACAAAAAACTTGGGTTCCGGCATCACAAAAACAAGTTCCTACAACACCGTGCTTGTCTGCAATGGTCACCATTGGAATCCGAAGATGCCCGACATCCCGGGCAAATTCGACGGCGAAATCATCCATTCACGCTATTACCGCAACCCTGACAATTTCAAAAACAAAAAAGTGTTGATCCTGGGCGTCGGCAACTCCGGAGTCGATATCGCTTGTGACGTGGCACCAGTAGCCGCACGCACTTTTCTGGCAAGTCGTCGCGGTGCGCATGTTATTCCTCGCTATCTCCTTGGTCGTCCCGCTGATAAGTGGGCCACACCTTTTCTTTCCCGGCTGCCATTTAGTGTACGGCAAGCGCTTTTATCTTTGATCGTCTGGTTAAGCCGCGGTCGACAATCTTCCACGGCTATGCCCGTACCACCAACCAAGATCCTCACCGAGCACCCGACTGTATCGACTGAACTGTTACCGCTAGTAAAGACGGGCATGATCAAACCGAAACCAGCTATAGATCGAATAGAAGGATCCGAGATAATCTTTACCGACAGCAGCCGCGAAATGGTCGATGCCCTTATCTACGCCACCGGCTATCGGTTCAGTTTTCCATTCCTAAATGATCAACTGATTTCAACAACGGAGAATCGAATTACTCTATATGGTAAGGTCGTGCATCCTGACCATCCCGGCCTCTATTTTATCGGCCTGATCCAACCGCTTGGCGCGATTATGCCGTTGGTTGAACTCCAGGCTAAATGGGTAGCAGGACTTATTACAGGTCGACTGAGCCTGCCAGCTCGTCATGAAATGACACAGGAAATCGTTGAAGATCAAGTTAAACTTTCCAAACGCTACGTGCCCTCCACACGGCACACCATTCAGGTTGATTTCTTTCCCTACAAACGCTGGCTCGAACACCAACTCCGTCGAACCGCTACTTAACTGTATATTAATAAGGAATAGACCCTAAACATTGCTATCGCTTAACACATTGCCCTACGATTCCCGTCTACTCATCCGCCCTAGTCAAGGAGAAGTTATAAACAAAAAAGAAACTATTCCGCTCAATCAAGGTGATATTCACGTTTACAGGTCCCGCATCGAAATTTGCAACGCCTGAATAATTGATACGTTTCTCACCAAACAATGAAAATGCGCTCACCGTGCGGGAAAATTCCAATTCTTCAATGGAGCGAAACCTCCCAAAGCTGCGATAAATGCTAAGTAGATGATCCAGTTGTTCATGTGTTATCGCTTGCTTGGCCTCAGGTGCAAAATGCCTTAACAGGGGTTCTTTCTCCCAGTCGGACATTTCTACCAATATTTGCGCAACGGCTGGTTCTGCACTGCTTTTGTAATGGTCTCTCTCTCGATTGGTATAAAAATAAAGCATAATTACCATGGTGAGTAATAACGCGATAATGATCCGTAATGTTTGAACTTGCATAATCTGGGTTTACTATCCGGTTATTGAATTATTGTCTTCCCACAGATCACCACTTAAGCCATTCTTTGGCAAAGCAATGCCAAAATGCTGATAAGTGGTGGTGGTCGCCATCCGTCCGCGTGGGGTACGTTTGAGGAATCCTTGCTGAATTAAGTAAGGTTCTAATACATCTTCAATGGTGTCGCGTTCTTCACTGATTGCAGCAGCAAGATTATCAACACCAACAGGGCCGCCACTGAACTTCTCTAATACCGCCAGCAGTAGCTTTCTATCCATAATATCCAGGCCTATCGCATCGACATCCAGCATACTTAATGCGGCATCGGCAACTGGATGGGTCACATGCCCATCGGCTTTAACCTCGGCGTAATCGCGTACACGACGCAACAGACGATTGACAATTCGTGGTGTGCCACGTGAACGACGGGCAATTTCCAATGCACCATCCGGTGATATTTTCACGTTTAATAGCCCGGCTGAACGGGTAACAATCTTGCTGAGTTCTTCCGGCGTGTAGAATTCCAGGCGCGAAACAATGCCGAAGCGATCACGCAAGGGGTTGGTTAACATACCGGCACGTGTGGTAGCGCCAACTAAAGTGAAGGGCGGCAAATCCAGCTTAACAGAACGGGCTGCCGGGCCTTCACCAATCATAATATCGAGTTGATAATCTTCCAGCGCGGGATATAGGATTTCTTCCACGACCGGAGACAGTCGATGAATTTCGTCGATAAACAAGACATCGTTGGATTCAAGATTTGTCAGCAGCGCTGCCAAATCACCAGGGCGTTCCAAAACCGGGCCGGAAGTTTGGCGCAGATTCACACCCATTTCTCTGGAAATAATATGCGCAAGTGTGGTCTTGCCTAAGCCAGGCGGACCAAATAGCAACACATGATCGAGCGCTTCGTTACGTCGTCTGGCCGCCTCGATAAAGATCTGTAGTTGCCCGCGAATTTTTTCCTGACCGACATATTCTTCCAATTGTTTGGGACGTAATGCACGCTCAAGGACCTCTTCCTGGGATGACGAGGCTGCGGCGGTAATAAGTCGGTCCGTTTCAATCATTTGGATAGGATACTACTTTTCTTTTGACAGAAATTGCAATGCTTGGCGTATGCCATCAGACACAGTCGCTTCAGCAGATACTTTTTTAATGGCCCAATTGGCTTCCCGTTCATTATAGCCCAATGATAACAATGCATTGAGTATGTCGCTGTCATTGTTCGGTGGCGTTGCAGTCTGATCGATGCTAATAATGTCCGATTTTAATTTATCGCGTAATTCCAGTAGTAAACGCTCCGCTGTTTTCTTGCCAATTCCAGGCACTTTAATCAGACGTGCGCTATCCTGTGTGGCCACAGCATGATGCAAATCAGAAACACTTAAACCTGATAACAGCGCTAAAGCGGTTCTTGCGCCGACACCTGAAATTTTAACTAACTGACGAAACGCCTGACGTTCTGGCTCCGTTGCGAAACCAAATAACAGATGGACGTCTTCACGGATAACAAGATGCGTATACAAGGTTGTTTGTACGCCAATTGCTGGTAAATCATAGAAGGTGCTCATCGGCACATCAATCTCGTAGCCAATGCCTTGCACATCCAGCAGTAATTGCGGTGGTTGTTTTTCCAGTAAAACGCCGGTTATTCGACCGATCATCTCAAAAACCCCAGTTCAATAGCGTTTAATCTGCAACAATCAAACGTGGATTTTTGGATCATACGAGCCTTCCTCTTTTCATACGGTATCCAGCAGTTGATATTCTTCCTAAACCTGACCCACCATGCGCATGACATATTGCACAAGCCAATGCATCTGCGGCATCAGCACTGGGACTATTGGTCAGGCTTAGAAT
>JAHZIU010000031.1 GCA_022601315.1 Betaproteobacteria bacterium | reverse complement strand
TTCCCGTGGTTGGAAGCGATCACGATTTGCGGATTACGGCCAAAGACAGCCACAATCAACTCAAAGAAACCCCCAAAGAAGCCGGTGTGTGCGGAAGCTGTCATAGCTTGCATCGCAATGAAGACAAACAACCATTTTTGTTCGCAGTGCAGACGATAGGCCAACCCGATCAACCTGTAGCAGATCAAGAGCAGAATATGCTACGACGCAATCGCTTATGTCTGACCTGTCATCAGGACGCGCAATCCGCACCGGCCAAGGAAAAAGCTATTGGCTATTTTAATCATCCGTCCCAGGACATCATTCTGCAAAGTGACAAAAAGCATATGCCCTTGCTCGATACCAAAGAAGCAGTGGCGGATTTTGGTCAGATTGCCTGCGTTACTTGCCACGATCCCCATGTGTGGCGTCCCGAACATCGCGAGCAACAAATACCTCCCTTGGCCGGTAACCGCCAAAATCTCCAAGGCGACCCACACACCAGTTTCCTGCGTGAAACCAAGCCAGAAAAAACCTTTTGTCTAAGCTGCCATGGTCTGATTACTCGCACCAAGTTCAAGTATTATCATGATGAAATGGCGCGCGACGTGGTGGATTATTTGAATTGAGGCTGTGACTGGCGAATTGATACTCAAGCTGCTACGGGAAGCTGAAATATCCTTCGGCAGTGAGTCTGTCAGCGGAAGTCTCTCAGCTTTGCTTGCAGTTTGGGAGTTCTTCCAGCAACTTCAACCGGCGTATGACCGCCGAGTGAACTATGAGTGCGATGATGATTGTAATAGGCTTGGAAGTCTGTGAGCTTTCGCTCCAAGTCAAATGCATTCCAGAATATTGTTTGGTTAAGAAACTCCCGGCGAATGGTTCAGATGAGTCGCTCAATGAAGGGATGCGATAGCGGTGATCAAATGAATGAAGAGTAGGGCAACATCTCGCATATCTGGCATTATGCCGTTTTGTAACGTCGCACAAGACCGTGTTTATTGGAGAAAATGCGTTAGCATTATGACTTCGCCATGCACAGGATAATACTGGTTATGTATTGCCAGTCACCTGACTGTTGACAGTGAAAAAAATCACCACTCCAATCAGCGCATGGAAAAAGGGTTGCCAGAAATCAATAAGATACCCGCAATTTTTTTATTGCATGGGTAGATCAGTATATTGTCCGGCGTGATTTAGGCGGTTTTCTTTTGGATAAACTCTATTTTGTAGCCATCGGGATCTTCAACAAAGGCAATAACAGTCGTGCCATGTTTCATAGGGCCTGCTTCACGGGTTACTTTCCCACCCCGTTTTTTGGTTTCTTCGCAGGCTTGGTAGGCATTCTCAACTTCAATGGCAATGTGGCCAAACCCGCCGCCTAGATCATATTTAGAAGTCTCCCAATTATGGGTTAATTCCAACACAGTGCCACTGGCTTCATCCTGATATCCAACAAACGCAAGTGTAAATTTGCCATCGGGATAATCTTTGCGGCGTAAGAGTTTCATACCCAAGACCTGGGTATAAAACTCAAGCGATTTAGTAAGATCACCCACCCTTAACATGGTATGCAAAATACGCATTTAGATTTTCACCATTTCAAAATCTTCTTTACGTGCGCCACATTCCGGACAGGTCCAGTTAATAGGCACATCTTCCCAACGTGTTCCAGGTTCGATGCCTTCTGCAGGGGATCCTTCGGCTTCGTCATAAATAAAGCCGCAAATTAGACACATATATTTTTGATAATTGTGATTCTCTTCAGTAGGCATGATAGATAGCAAGTTCCTTTTAGGTTAAAATGGTATTTTACGGTATTAATGCATGTTACAGCCACCCCCAATTGTACTTTCTTTTGCAGCTAATGACCCCAGCGGTGGGGCAGGTATTCAAGCTGATACACTGACTATTGCCAGTTTGGGGTGTCATCCACTGCCCATTATGACGGCTATTACGGTGCAAGATACGGCCGGGGTGGAAGATATACTACCACTTGAGCCTGAGTGGGTTGCCGATCAAGCTAGAGCTGTATTAGAAGATATGCCCGTGCATGTTTTTAAAATAGGCTTGTTAGGCAGTGTCGAAATTATAGCCGCGATCGCAGAGGTGATTTCTGATTATCCAGCAATTCCGTTAGTGCTCGACCCCATTTTAATTTCAGGTCGGGGTGATGAACTTGCAAATGAAGAAATGATCGATGCGATGCGGGAATTATTGCTTCCTCAAGTGACTGTTCTTACCCCAAATAGTATTGAGGCTAGACAACTTTCGCAAGATGAAGACGAAGAAGATCCGAAAAATACAGATTTAAGCCTGTACGCACATAATCTATTGGATATGGGTTGTGAGAATGTTTTAATTACCGGGACACATGAGAATACAGTTCAAGTGACAAATATTCTATTCGATGAGAATGGGGTCGTGCGTTCAGATACTTGGCAAAGATTGGTGCATTCATATCATGGTTCGGGTTGTACGCTGTCTTCAGCAATTGCAGCGTTGATGGCGAAAGGCAAGTCGATAGACCAAAGTGTATTTGAGGCGCAGGATTATACTTGGCAAACACTTAATTCAGGCTTTCAACCAGGAATGGGACAATATATTCCGAATAGACTTTATAAGCTTCAACTTAAAGATGCAGCTGATGGGACTGGCGCGCCTTCAACTTGATATTTGCGGATAGAGCATATTAGATTATAGAGTCAAAATTGAAAAATCCGGATATCAGTGGCTTATATGCGATTACGCCAGACATGTTGGATACAGCTGCGCTGATTAACGCAATAAAGCAGGTGTTAGCGGGAGGTGTGCAACTTATACAATATCGTAATAAGATTGCAGGCCAGTCACTGTTAAGAGAACAGGCCGAACAGATACTACAGCAGTGCCGGACGTATGGGATTCCGTTAATTATTAATGATCACCTTGACATTGCAATTGAATTGGATGCGGATGGGTTGCACCTTGGGCAAGATGATATTTCTGTATCAACAGCACGTCATCAATTAGGGTGCGATAAAATCATTGGTGTATCTTGTTATAACCGTTTAGATTTGGCGATTCGGGCGCAAGCAGAAGGAGCTGACTATGTGGCGTTTGGTGCTTTCTTTACTTCACGAACCAAACTGAATACTGTCACAGCACCGATTAATTTATTATGTCAGGCAATACCGAAAATAACTGTGCCGATTGTGTGTATTGGCGGGATTGATTTATCCAATGCAGTTACGTTGATAGAGCAGGGTTGTGATGCAATAGCAGTAAGTAATTCATTGTTTCAAGCCAATGATATTCAATCTAAAACGGAACAATTCTCAGGGCTTTTTAAGCAATAGCATTAGAATTTAGGAAAGTAATGCATTCAATTTGAATCGGGTTTATTTTGAATTAATGTGTACTTTCAAAGCTTTTTATTAATACATAGCGAGTGATTAAATGACTTCACGTAATCAACAATTATTTGAACTTTCTCAGAAGGTTATACCGGGCGGTGTTAATTCACCAGTACGGGCTTTTAAATCAGTTGGCGGTAATCCAATTTTTTTTCAGCGTGGGCAGGGTGCGCATGTTTGGGATGTCGATGGTAAATCGTACATCGACTATGTAGGTTCTTGGGGACCGTTAATTTTGGGTCATGCACATCCTGAAGTTGTTAAAACTGTACAATCCACAGCGCAAAATGGTTTGACGTTTGGTGCGCCAACAGAAGCAGAATTAGAAATTGCAGAACTTATATGTGAATTACTCCCATCGATAGAACAGGTTAGATTGGTGAGTTCAGGAACAGAAGCGGGCATGAGTGCGATTCGTTTGGCACGTGGTTATACGGGCAGAAGTCGGATTATTAAATTTGAAGGTTGTTATCACGGTCATGATGATGCGTTGCTGGTTAAGGCCGGTTCAGGTGCTTTGACTTTTGGTAACCCGAGTTCTGCAGGTGTACCAGAAGAAACAGTTGGGCATACGATGGTTCTGAAGTATAACGATTTGTCAGGGTTGGAAGATGCTTTTAAGAAATATGGTAATGAAATAGCAGCTGTTATTGTGGAGCCAGTTGCCGGTAATATGAATCTGGTGGCACCTAAAGCAGATTTTCTGGCGTCATTACGTACACTGTGTACTCAGCATGGTAGTGTTTTAATTTTCGATGAAGTGATGACTGGGTTCCGGGTGGGCTTGGGTTGCGCGCAAGGGCTTTATCAAGTTAAACCGGATTTAACAACGCTTGGTAAAGTCATTGGTGGCGGTATGCCGATGGCAGCATTTGGTGGTCGCCGTGACATTATGCAGTGTTTAGCACCAATAGGCGCTGTTTATCAGGCGGGTACACTTTCAGGTAATCCAGTGGCTGTAGCTGCTGGACTGGCGACTTTAAAGCAAATCATGGCAACTGGTTTTTATGAGCAGCTGGGTGATAAAACAAAGCAATTAGTCAGTGGTATTTCTGCGGCTGCAAATAAGAATGGGATTAGTTTTTCAGCGCAATCTATCGGTGGCATGTTTGGTTTCTATTTCCGCAAAGAGATACCGGCCAGTTTTGAAGAAGTGATGGAATGTGATAAAGATTCGTTTAACCGTTTTTTTCATTTAATGCTCAATGAAGGGGTTTATTTAGCACCGTCTGCATTTGAGGCTGGGTTTGTCTCTTCGGCACACAGTGATGTGGAAATTAATCAAACAATATCGGCAGCAGAGAAAATTTTTAGTGCGTGGTAGCAGTCATAACTAATCAAAAAATGAGCTATTAACGAGGAAATAAAAAAGGCGGCCATAGCCGCCTTTTTGATGAGTAGAGCTATTTACTTTAAACCTGAAATATATTCAGAAACAGCTCTTTTTTCTATAGCACTCATGCGTGCAAGAACTTTTTGCATAACACCTTTATCATTAGCGCGTTCACCGGTATTAAATAAACCCAGCTGCGCCAGTGTATAGGTTGCATGCTGACCTGCCAGTGCAGGATAGTGTGGTGGTATTCCTGATCCAGTTGGACCGTGACAGCTTGCACAAGCGGGTACACCACTGTCAATATTGCCG
Source organism: Betaproteobacteria bacterium (assembly GCA_022601315.1). Taxonomy (GTDB): domain Bacteria; phylum Pseudomonadota; class Gammaproteobacteria; order Burkholderiales; family Nitrosomonadaceae; genus Nitrosomonas. Next base: position 1,477 of record JAHZIU010000031.1, on the reverse strand, counting down.
CCATGATACAGAATTCTACCTTGTTCAATTAAGTCTTCGTCATCAGATACGATGCCTGGTTTTGCCTCTTGTTGCGCATAATATGTGCCCAGATCTTGCATGTTCTCTAGCGTAAGCGCTGCAACCATTGCTGTCATGACTGGGCTATTGCGCGCAGGTGTTTCACCATCTGCTGATTGGAAATCAATGAGCTGCTTGGTAATATATTCAGCATGCTGTCCAGCTAGATTAGGATTCATCGGGATGACACTGTTGCCATCAGCGCTGTGGCAACCGGCACAAACTCCACCCGCAATTTCGGCGGTTGTTGGCGGAGCAGTTGGGGTGTCTGGTGTATCTGGCGTACTGCTTGCATTTTCTTGACTGTTTTCTGCTTCCTCATCTTGCAGATTTTCTGTGGTTTCAGATGAAATTGGCGCAGACAAAAGCGCGATAGCAATTATCAATGCCGAATTTGTGATCATTTTCATATTTGGTATTCCGTTTTTATATATGGCGTGCAAAAATTTGGTACTCTCTCTGTATCTAAGAGTTCAACCTCGCATTCTATCAAGGCAATGGTGTGTTAACAAGAAAATTCAATGAACATGACTAATACTTAATGTTTTATTTTCAACAATGAAATTAATTTTTATATCTCTTCTAATTGTTAATATTGCTGTTGCTGTTATTATACAAATCGGTTCTGATAATCAACCGGTTGGTAATGCATCGCCTTTGGTTGCTCCGGAAAAGATTGTATTGTTGTCTAAACGAGTAGATTGTTTGAATTGGGGTGATTTTTTTAAACATGAAGTGCAGCAGGTGAAGAATGCACTGACTGATCAAGATATTAATACCCAAATAAATGTTAAGTTTTCTAAAGATACTGTCTTGTATTGGGTGTATATCCCTCCTTTTCAGGACCAACAGGCTGCGGACAGAGAAATTAATAAATTACGAAATTTGGGTATTGTAAGTTTTCGAGTGCAAGAACAAGGCCCATGGTTGAACGCCATTTCGTTTTCCATGTACCATGTCAGAGAGGAGGCGCAGCAGCTATTGCGAGAATTGCAAGCCAAAGGTATATCTGCAGCAAAAATTAAAGAGCGCAACAGTCAGTTGCAAAAGATTGTCTTTTATGAACCAAATGAGACGCTTGAAATAAAGTTACAGGCGTTATTGGAGCAATATGCAGATAGGGAATTAATACACGCGACATGTGAGCGTCTATAATCCACTACTTCTATTCTATAACTAATCTTAATTACGCTGTATAAATTATAAGATCTGATTCAAAATAAAATTTACTATGAAGATTCATATCAAAACACCGCAAGAAGTTGAAAAAATGCGTGTTGCTGGTCGACTCGCTTCAGAGGTGTTGGATTACATTACACCCTATGTGAAAGCAGGGATTACAACTGAGGAGCTGGATACACTTTGTCATAATTATATGGTGGATGTTCAAAAAACAATACCTGCACCCCTTAACTAT
>JAHZIU010000238.1 GCA_022601315.1 Betaproteobacteria bacterium | reverse complement strand
TTCTTACAACCATGCTGCACCCATTCTTTGGTTTGATCCGTGGAATAAACCATATGGAATGGCCATACTGGGCACTTGGCGGGCTCACCCGGGTCGGTTCGCCTGACTCTTGCCGGGTCGGTCGGCATGGTGCGAACCTTCTTGCTGACACTGTCCGCATCTTCCCGTAAACTGATGGTGTTATTATACGATTTTGACATTTTCTGACCATCCAACCCAGGCATTCTAGCGGCTTCTGTGAGCAAGGTATCAGGTTCACAAAGAATCATTTTGCCGCCTCCTTCCAAATAACCGAACAAACGTTCCTGATCGCCCAAGCTGAGGTTTTGCTGCTCATTCAATAAAGATTGTGCTTCAGCCAGGGCACTTTCATCGCCTTGTTCCTGAAAGCGGGTTCTCAATTCATTGTAGAGTTTGGATTTCTTCGAGCCAAGTTTTTTAATCGCAGCCTCAGCCTTTTCTTCAAAGCCAATTTCTTTGCCATAAATATGATTAAATCGGCGACAAATCTCACGTGTGAATTCAATATGCGGCGCTTGATCTTCACCTACCGGAACACGATTCGCGCGGTAAATCAGAATATCCGCGCTTTGTAGCAACGGATAGCCGAGGAAACCATGTGTACTAAGATCTTTCTCAGTCAATTTTTCCTGTTGGTCTTTATACGTTGGCACGCGCTCAAGCCATCCTAACGGCGTCATCATAGACAACAGCATATATAATTCTGCATGCGCAGGTACTTTTGACTGAATAAATAAAGTGGCCTGCGATGGATCAACGCCCGCTGCAAGCCAATCAATAACCATATCCCAGACATTCTGCTCAATAATTTCCGGCGAATCGTAATGGGTTGTCAATGCATGCCAATCTGCGACAAAAAACAGGCATTCATACTGTTGTTGCAACTCCACCCAATTTTTTAATACGCCATGATAATGACCTAAATGCAGGCTGCCAGTAGGGCGCATACCTGATAAAACGCGATCAGCGAACATTTTTTTGCATCCTATACATATAATCCAAATACTGACACAATTATTACCTTAACCCAAGTAATCATCGGCCAAACAACCGCACCAAGCACACCGCTGAATAGTAATACCAATAAAATCATGAGGCCATAAGGCTCAATTTTGGAAAAATAATATGAAATCTGATGTGGCAATAAGCTAGCCGCCATACGCCCCCCATCCAATGGCGGCAATGGAAGCAAGTTGAGTACCATGAGTATCACATTAATTTCTATACCGGCAATACCCATTAGAATCATTGGTTTTGCATAAGCACTCTCGGGCATGACAAGGCTCAGCTTAATAAGCAAAGCCCAGAAAAAAGCCATGAGTAAGTTAGCCCCAGGCCCAGCCGCGGCGACCCAAAGCATATCGTGCTTGGGACGGCGTAAATTAGAAAAGTTAACCGGTACCGGTTTAGCCCAACCAAAAAGAAATCCAGCCCCAAGCGTAAACTTACTCACAATAAATAGCGTCATGGGTACCAGAATCGTACCAATTGGGTCGATATGTTTGGTCGGATTAAGACTGATACGGCCTTCATTAAACGCGGTAAAATCACCATAATGCTTGGCAACGTAACCATGCGCAGCTTCATGCATTGTTATGGCGAAAATCACGGGTAAAGCATAAATGGCGATACCTTGTACAACATCATCCATTCGTTAACCCAAAGGGCTCAAGACTGCCCTGACCCTGCCGTATCAATTCTGGCACACCACCAGTTAAATCAATCACACTGGTCATTTCAAGGCCACAAGAACCTGCATCCATGATCAAATCAACCTGATGTTCCAAGCGTTCTCGTATTTCTTCTGCATCATTTAGCGGTAAATCATCACCCGGCAAAATTAATGTGGAACTAAGCAAGGGTTCGTCTAGTTCTTCCAATAAGGCCTGCACGACCGGGTGATCGGGAACGCGTAAACCTATGGTATATCGTTTAGGATGTTGTAATCGGCGTGGAACTTCACGACTGGCTTGTAAAATAAATGTATAGCTACCAGGTGTGTTGGCCTTGAGTAAACGGTATTGACTATTGTCCACTTTGGCGTACGTTGAAATCTCAGCCAGATTTCTGCACACTAAAGTGAAATGATGCTTTTCATCCACTTCGCGGATGGTACGTATGCGAGACATTGCATCTTTATCGCCAATTTGGCAACCCAGCGCATAACTGGATTCAGTGGGATAAACAATAATGCCGCCATCGCGCACAATTGCAACGGCTTGTCGTATCAAACGCAAGTGTGGAGTATTTGAATGAATAGAAAAAAATTGAGCCACGTTAGATTAAATTCGATATTAAATAAGACTGCATTCTAATTATTAAATAAGACTGCATTCTAATTGTTATGAATGCCGTTGGGTTGTGCAATATTGTTCCAGTCGTGCCATATGGGAATACATCCCGCCGGCAAATCGGGTAACTGACCAAGATCATAGTAACTTTCTCCCGGACCATGGAAATCTGATCCGCAAGACACTAAAAAATCCATCTTTTTTGCATGCTGGGCAAAATCGTTAACCTGATCGGCGGTGTGACTGGCAGTAATAACCTCAATTGCCGTACCACCCAAGTTGCGAAATTCATATAATAAATCGTCCAACACGTTTTTCCCCAATTTATACCGTGCGGGGTGTGCTATCACCGCTCTGCCGCCGCTATCGCAAATCCAACTGATGGCCTCACTCAAAGAGGCCCACTCATGCGGTGCATAGCCAGGTTTACCTTTAATCAAATATTTCTTAAACACCGATTTTATGTCTTTGGCATAACCTTGTTCAACCAGAAAACGCGCAAAATGAGTACGACCAATCAAACCACGCGTACCAACATGCGCATAAGCACCTTCCAAGCTACCCATGATGCCAATTTTTTCCAATTCAGCAGCAATATTTTCCGCGCGTTGTGCGCGACCTGCTCGGATAACTGCTAAACCTTCTTTGAGTGGCGTATACTCAGGATCAATACCCAAACCTATAATATGTAAAACGCGACCACGCCAACTAACTGATATTTCTACACCATTGATTAATGTGATATTTTGCACTTCTGCTGCACGACGCGCCTCATCCAGGCCTGCAACATCATCGTGATCAGTAAGTGCCAGCGTC
>JAHZIU010000237.1 GCA_022601315.1 Betaproteobacteria bacterium | reverse complement strand
AGTAGAAGCAGGTGGAACACAAGCCCTTTATGATTGGAATAGTGTCCGACAAGGCGCAGCCAACGGACAGCATCGGACAATTATCCCTGACGGCCAACTTTGCGGCGGCGGCTCTTCCACATTTCGGGGCCTTAATCTTCCTAGAGCCGATTGGGTCTCCACTCCAATCGTGCCAGATGCTGCTGGAAATTTTGAATTTATCTATCATGCCACTGCACCGCACGCGACCCAATCAATGGAATTCTATATTACTAACGACGGATATGATCCAACAAAACCATTGGCATGGAACGATTTAGAGGCACAACCATTCTGTACGATTACAAATGTAACACTACAGAATCAACGCTATCACATGACTTGCCCGCTACCACAAAATAAAAGTGGCAAACATGTCATTTACCACATCTGGCAACGATCTGACAGCCCGGAAGCTTTTTATTCTTGTAGTGATGTCGAATTAATGGGTAGTGATGGAACGCCACAAGAATGGAACGAATTCGGACAAATACGTGCACAACAAGACTTAACAACAGGCAGCCAGGTTACGTTACGTGTGTTTGAGACAGACCCTAATACCGGCAATTCCCACGATGTTGAATCGCACAGTATTATTATTGGAGAAGCCATGGGCGCCTCAAAGGCGTGGCCATTTCACCTTGCCCAGGAGGTGAATACAAACTCATCACTGGTTACCATCGGTGTACGCCAACAAGACGGTAATATTCAGCCCATTCAAGATAACCAAGCAAATCGCATTTACACGCAATTAGACAAACCACTAAGTTTTGAAATTGAAATCCGTATATCTGATCCCCAAAATAATACATCCCCGGTTGCCATCATCACTGCAAGTCAAACTGAAATAACGGGACCAGAAACACTCGTCTTATCCGGCACCCAGTCAAATGACCCTAATAATCTATCACTCAGCTATCTATGGCGTTTGGTATCAGGAGAGGCAAGCATTGATACACCAACAGCACCGGAAACAACCATCGCATTTCCAAATCTACCAACAGACCAAACCGTGACCATAGAACTAACCGTTAATAATGGAACACATGAAGATAAAGCGTCTCTATCTATTTTGCATCTTGCAGACGCTGGCAGCGGTTCCACCGGTAATTATGCCTTTGTGTATCCTGATGGCAGAGGTCAATACGAACCCGGCACAATTGTACTTGGAAGCGACACAAACCGATATCAGTGCAGGCCATGGCCCAATTCAGGCTGGTGTAATATTGCCTCCGATTTATACTACGCACCAGGAACTGGGTTAGCTTGGCAGGAAGCCTGGACACGACTGAGTAATTAATCCTGCCCTTTGGCATTTGACAGGACATCCGACAAAGAATGTCCTGTCAAACATCGAAATAACCTGCAATTGTGTTGACACACCACACGCCATCATTCCTGAACTATCACATACTAATATCAGTCACAACTTCCTCATTACTTCCAATTCAAACCACAATTAGGACTCAACACAAGCCGGTATAGTCCGTATAATTATTGCTTCTTATCCGATCACCAAAAAATCAAGCCATAGCCGATAAACTAAATTCTGATTTTTAAATTTATTCTGGTCTAAATTTTTTAGAATCTAAATAGATATTCTGGCTATAACCCATGTCAATTTTAAGTAACGAGCCGCAACATAAAATCATTCCCATCTTAGCCCTGCTTTGTGGCGCTACTATTTGGGGGTTAGTGTGGTATCCCTATCGTTTGATGGAACACGCAGGCGTTCCTGGTGAAATCTCCACAGGCATCACCTATTTTGTCGCTTTCTTATTGGGATTAACTTTTTTTCACAAAAGTGTCCGGCCAGCACTCATTTTCAATGGGCAAGGGCACCTATTGTTTTATATCTGTTTTTTTGCAGGCTGGACAAATATTGCATACATCTTCGGCATTCTGCTGGGTGAAATCATGCGTGTGTTACTGCTGTTTTATCTTGCCCCGCTTTGGACAATCTTTTTTTCATGGCTGTTATTAAATGAAAAATTAAGCAAATACGGTTATTTTGTCATTGCACTCTCACTAACAGGCGCCACCACCATGCTATGGCAACCCCATCACAATTTTCCACTGCCATCTTCCAGCGGTGATTGGTTGGGCCTATTGGGTGGAATTACATTTGCTTTGGTCAATGTACTGGTGCGCAAAGATCAGTCGCATAGTATTGAAGTTAAATCCATGGCAATCTGTTTGGGTGCGGCACTTGTGGGATTTGGATGTATGTTAGTTATGGGCTCATCACTGACATCATTAGAAATGTCTGACAATACTTGGTTTTTATTGCTGGGCGTGGGATTGGCAATGTTTATGATGAGTATGGTGCTGCAATACGGGCTCACCCATACCCCTGCTAACCAAGCCATCGTTATTCTATTATTTGAATTATTTGTCGCTGCAATTGCAGCTTATTTTCTGGTGAATGAAGCCATGTCATTAATGGAATGGCTTGGCGGCATAATGATTATTTCAGCCAGTTTGTTCTCAACAAAGATGAATCGTCATTGAGTCAAGTAGTGCCAACCAAATCGGAAAGCATGTTAACAAGTAATCTGTGTCCCACATTATTCTCCTGACTTAAAATGGATTCAGGATGAAATTGAACAGCCGCAACAGGCAAATCGACATGTTGTATCGCCATGACAGTATCATCTTCGGTCGTAGCCAGTATTTTAAGCGTAGCGGGAATTTCGTTTGCGCATAAAGAATGGTATCGTCCGGCAGTAAACGTCGACTCTGGCAAATCCTTAAAAATACCTTCATTAACTAGGCGAATGCGCGAAGGTTTTCCATGCATTGGATGCTCAAGCTGTCTTAAAGTCCCGCCAAAATATTCAACAATTCCTTGCAAACCTAAGCAAACACCAAATACGGGTATCTTTTTT
>JAHZIU010000030.1 GCA_022601315.1 Betaproteobacteria bacterium | reverse complement strand
CTGTATCCGTAAATAGCAAGTTTAGGGTAAAACACGCAGCAATCACAGTAACTGATTTACACGAATTTGAAATCCGTATCTTTCATACAGAGGGGTTGAATTTTATGTCAGTAAATAATTCTGTTAATGCCACACAATACAATGAACGCGTTATTCCTTTTAAAGCCGGGGATGGAAGGGATCTAAACCTAATTCATGTTCAGGGCAATACGCCGCCAGATAAAGGACCCGTCATCCTGGTTCATGGTGCAGGTGTACGCGCCAATATCTTCCGCGCCCCTGTTGAAGTTGATTTTGTTGATGCACTCATTGCCGCTGGTTATGATGTTTGGCTGGAAAACTGGCGTGCCAGCATAGACTTTGCACCTAATTTGTGGACTTTGGATCAGGCTGCACTTTATGATCATCCTGCAGCGGTCAAAAAAATTCTTGCCGAAACAGGTGCTGATAAACTCAAAGCAGTGATTCATTGCCAGGGCTCCACCAGTTTCACCATGTCTGCCATGGCCGGCCTGCTTCCTGAAGTGACCACCATTGTCAGTAATGCCGTTTCACTCCACACCGATGTACCAAAATGGTCGGTAACCAAGCTGACATATTTACTACCTTTTGTTAAATTACTAACCAAATATCTCAATCCACACTGGGGTGTGGAAGCGCCTAATTTTAGTGCCAAACTCATCACACTGTTGGTCAATTTGACGCATCACGAATGCAATAATGCCGTGTGCAAGCAGGTGAGTTTTACCTATGGAACTGGCTTTCCTGCCTTATGGAGCCATGAAAACCTGAACGAAGAAACACATGAATGGTTAAAAGAAGAGTTTGCAGAAGTACCACTACGTTTCTTCGAACAGATTGTACGCTGTATCAAACACGGCAGTCTTGTGACTGTCGAAGGATTTAAAGAACTGGCCAGTGATTTTGCCAAAGAAGGGCCAAAAACGGACGCCCGTTTCGCCTTTTTTGCCGGAAAGGATAATTTATGTTTCTTACCCACCGGTCAAGAAAAATCATACGAATATTTTTCGAATTTAAGAAAAAACTATCATACGCTGCATTTAATACCCAATTACGGGCATCTAGACGTTTTTATGGGAAAAAATGCGCATACAGATACTTATCCACTACTCATTGCCGAGCTTGATAAAAAATAATCATGCACAGCCTGATCAAGGAAAAAAATTTATGTTATTTACCCCAAAAAGAATTAAGGAATATACCGACAAATACGCGCTCGTTGATGGCATTCCATTCAAATTACCCGTAGCGGCTGTCAACTCACCGGCCTTAATGGCCGTGTTTCCAATCAACCTCGAAAAAGCCAAAGCTTTTTTACCCAAAAACATACAACCCTTCTGTTTATGGAAACAAGGCTTGTTAGTTGTAACGGTCATTGATTATCGTGAAACACCGATTGGAAAATATATTGAATACAGCATCGGCATTGCCTGTACACATGGCAGCAAACCTGCGCCAAGACTGATACCAGGGTTTTTTTCGAGCCTTTTCAAAACCGGACAATACGTGGTCGATCTGCCTGTTTCGTCAGAAGTCTCCGTTAAAGGCGGCAAAGGGATTTGGGGCATGCCCAAGCACCAAGGCCAGCTGGACTTTAAAATTACTGATGATAAGGTCAGCAGCCAATATGATCTGGATGGCCAACTGGTCGCCTATGTGGAAATTAAGAAACCAAGATTCAGCTTTATTCCGTTAAAAATCCGCGCATCCAATTACTGTTCATTTCGTGGCATGCTGATGAAATCAGATATTCTGCTAAATAATCGTTTTGGCCTGCGCTTATTTGGCAAAAACAAAGCACGCTTCGTGATTGGCGACCATCCACGCTTACAGGCATTAAAAGAACTGGAAATAGGTGAAGCCATTGCGGCCATTTACCTGCCCAGTATTCATGGCATTTTAGATGACCATGTAGAAAGCTGGTTCCTGACCTATGATCAATTACCCGAAAAAGCACCCGAGGGTATGGAATCCGTCATTGTCTTAGGCTTAAGTGAAGAATGGCTGGCGCCACCAGACGCGCCGATTCCACCCGATCAGCCTAAGCAAGCATCGGTCCCTCCTGCGCCACCAGAAGCGACATCGGCAGCACCAGAACAGCCAAAAGAGGAAACGATTTCATCCACACCGCACAGCCCGGAACAATCAAATGATGAAACCGTTTCACCAAAGCCATCTGATCTGGAACAACCGAAAGATGAAACTGTTTCACCCAAACCTTCCAATGAAACAGTGGGTGAAACTGACACCAATAAACCACAAGCACCACAAGTATAAGGCCGCTTTATGACTACGCTAACGAATATTTCACAAACACCCGGAACAGTAGATGAACCATCCACTAAAAGAGCATTAATCTTGCCAGGTGGTGGGTTAAGACTATCTTATGCTGCCGGTGCCATGTCTGAAATTTTCTCACAGGGCATTGATTTCAAAATGATAGATGGCACATCAGGTGGCTCATTAAGCCTTGCAATGTTGCTATCCGGCTTACAGATTGATGAAGTGTGTGAACGTTGGCGTACCCTCAGCATGATGGACACGATTTCATTACGTTCTCTAAAGGATTTCTTGGACGACCCAGACTTCGTCGCCGCCGGAAGCGCACAGGCATTCCGCGAAAAGGTTTTTCCACATCTCGGTATTAATGTCGAGCGCATTAGGGCGGCTGAAGGTGTGCAGGCCACGTTTAACGTGTGTAATTTCAGCACTAAGACAAATGAAGTCATTAAACACCAGGATATCAATGAGGATTATCTAATTGCCGGTATTTCATTGCCCGGTACACTACCACCAGTGCAAATTAACGGTGTTACTTACCTGGATTCCGGTTTTATTCAGGATGCCAATTTACTCGATCCGATTAAAAATGGCGCCAACGAATTATGGTTGGTCTGGATTATGGGTAATACGCCACAATACCGCAGTGGACTTTTGAATTTTTATGTTCAAATGCTGGAAATGAGCGCCAACGGTGCATTAAATAAAGAAATTTTACAAATTAAAGAAATTAATCAAAGAATCAACAACGGTGAAACAGTCTATGGACATAGCCAACCCATTAAATTGCATCTCATTAAACCGGCACATCCACTACCGCTTGATTCTGCATTATATACGGGTCAAATCACACATGCCCAATTGATAGAAATGGGTCGTTCTGATGCAAAGGATTACTTTGCGCAGCGACAGACACAGGGCGTTCCACTAGAAACAAGCATTCTTAGTATGACCGAACAAAGCCCAGGCATTTACTTTAAAGAAACCATGGCAGGCGGCTTCTCACTGGACACAAAAGACACTAAAGAAGGCAAAAAAGCAGGAAACCGTGCGGGGAATGAATTAGCCATGCACGCTGAAGTCACCATTGATGATATTGATAAATTCATCGAGAATGCCGAACACCCCGGTCACTTAACCGGCAGTATTGACTTTCCGCCATTAGGTTTTGGCATGAAAGCACATCGTGGTGTGTTTAATCTGTTTAACCCAACAGATGACCCGGACATGAAGTTAATGATTTATGAACT
>JAHZIU010000236.1 GCA_022601315.1 Betaproteobacteria bacterium | reverse complement strand
ATACGTATAGCGCTGGAAAAGCAATTGATTCTCAAACCCTTTCGTTTTGATCGTTTGCGAGGATACTTCTATTTTCTCCAAAAAAGTGGCCTGTTGCGTTGGTTGTATAAATTTAAATTATTGAGAGAATCAAAGTTAATTAAGCAGGTAGCAATCCTTCCACGGGTAAAGTTTCCTTATGCTATTGTTGACAATAAGAAGGTAGAAGCGCATAAAATATGGCAGACTGTTTATCCCGCTGAAGGAAAAGAGCGTGGAGAGGTTGGTTTGTTTTTAGGCTGTGTGGCACGCCTAACGGATGTTGCAACACTCATTTCCAGTATATTTGTTCTCAATCGTTTGGGATATACCGTGCATGTTCCACCAAGCCAAACATGTTGTGGTGCGTTACATCAACATAGTGGCGAGCCGGATGTGGCGATTGCTCTGGGGAGACAAAACAAATTAGCGTTTGCTGGACTTAACACAATTATCAGTACTGCATCCGGCTGTGGTGTGCAGTTAAATGAAAGTTGCTGTGTGGAAGCCAATGAAAAAAATTGTTCGGGTAGTAGCGTAGAAGAGCAGTTATTATCAGGCGTCATAGATATTAGTAAATTTCTAATGACAGCTGATGGCTGGAATGCCGTAGATGTTGCACCTTTGCCACTTAAAGTTGCTATTCATGATCCATGCACATTGCGTAATGGTTTGCGTGATCAAGTTTTTCCATATCAGTTAATTGCTCAGATTCCAGATGTACAAGTTGTTTCATTGCTAGGGAATGATCAATGCTGTGGTGCAGCGGGTACTTATTTTTTGGATCAACCTGAACTCGCAAATTTGTTACTGGATGCTAAAATAGATGCTGTAGTGGATAGTGGTGTAAAGTATTTGCTCACGTCGAATGTTGGTTGTTCAATGCATATTGCAAATGGACTCTGTGGAAAGATGGAGGGCATAGAGGTGTTGCATCCCATTACGTTACTCGCGAGACAAATGGGGTTACAATTATAGTAATTGTAAAAAAGTGAATTTTTAGCAGATCTATTTTTAATTATTTGGAGTCTGTGGCGCAAATAGGTTATTTGTTTTGACATTTCGGTGTGGATAAATAAACTCTTTGTTTATACAGAAATTATTATGCTCAATATAGATAAATTCATTATTGGTTTTGACAGTGCTTTGCGTACGCTATTTACCCCTGCACAAACATTGCGACCAGTGCCTGGTAATGATTTGTTGGACAATGAAATGAGCGAGACAGAAAGACGGTTGTCTGCAGCGTTGATGCGAGTCAATCATGTTGGTGAAGTTTGTGCGCAAGCCTTATATCAAGGGCAGGGTTTAACAGCCCGTAATGAAGCGGTACAAGAAACATTGATGCAAGCGGCACGTGAAGAAACAGAGCATCTGGCCTGGACTGAGCGACGCATAGCGGAATTGGGTGGGCGTAAAAGCTTTCTTAATCCGCTATGGTATGGGGGGTCGTTTGCAATCGGGATGTTTGCAGGCGTACTTGGGGATAAATGGAATTTGGGTTTTCTGGCGGAGACTGAACAGCAGGTGGGTGCGCATTTGGCAAGCCATCTGCAACGCCTGCCGGATAATGATGAGAAAAGCCGTGCAATCGTCACACAAATGAAGATTGATGAAGCCAGTCATGCAACAATGGCATTATCTCATGGCGGTGTCGAATTGCCTTCGTCAGTGAAGTTTACAATGAAACTTGGCTCTAAAGTAATGACGCGAACAGCGTACTGGGTTTGATTGGAAGTAACCAATGGTCGTTTCTATAGAGAGCAGATAGGAAGCTGATTTTGCCATGAATAATATTAATCTGACACACCATTTTTTGATTGCAATGCCAGCAATGGCCGATTCAGTGTTTTTTAAAACGGTGACTTATATTTGTGAGCATAATGAGCGTGGTGCGCTGGGATTGGTGATTAACCGGCCAACAGATTTGACTTTCATTGATCTTTTTAAACAACTGGGCATTCAACAACAAGATGCGCTTGAAAATAATACTTTAGTGCTTTTTGGCGGCCCAGTTCAACTGGATTGCGGGTTTGTATTGCATCAACCGATTGGTCAATGGCAATCTACATTGGGTGTTAATCAAGAAGTAGGTTTGACGACATCACTCGATATATTAAAAGCGATTGCTAATTCAGAAGGCCCGGATCAGATTCTTATAGCATTAGGTTATGCAGGGTGGGCTGCAGGTCAGCTTGAATATGAGATGTCTCAGAATGCTTGGCTTTCAGTACCTGCATCTTTGGACGTGATTTTTGACTTGTCTTCTGAGGAAAGATTGTCCGCTGCAATGCAACTATTGGGTGTTGATTACGCGAATTTGTCCCATGAAGTTGGGCACGCTTGACCCATAGTTGATGAAAGATCAACTTACTTGTGTACAAACAAAAGATAAAATCTCCGAGCAGACGCGTGATGGAACGGTGTTAGCTTTTGATTTTGGTGAAAAACGCATTGGTGTGGCGGTAGGAAATAGTTTATTAGGTCAAGCGCAGCCATTAGTAACTGTGGATAGTGTGGCTACTGCGCAACGGTTTGCTACCATTGCGCAATTAATAGAAACTTGGTGTCCTGTTTTGTTAGTGGTGGGACTACCCATTCATGCTGATGGAAAAGCACATGAGTTAACGCATCTTAGTCAACGATTTGCACGGCGGTTAGCAGCCCGCTTTAAGATAAAAGTTATACTGATAGATGAACGTTATACGTCAGAAATGGCCAGTGTGGCGTTACGAGAAGCTGGTGTTACAGGCAAAAAACAGAAGCCGCTACTGGACCAGATAGCGGCACAGCAAATACTTCAAGCATTTTTCGATGAAAAGCATACAGCTACCTGACGCGGAAAAACTATTCAATAACCTGGTTAAAGAAATCCAACAAGATGGCCCTAAGGATTTTGCATTGGTAGGGATTCGTACAGGTGGTGTCTGGTTGGCTGAACGCTTGCATCGGAAGTTCTCAGTTACACAGCCTTTAGGTATGTTAGATGTGTCTTTTTATCGGGACGATTTTAATAAAATTGGTTTGCACGCTCAAGTTAAACGATCAGAAATTCCTATTGTTGTAGATGGTGCGCACATTCTATTGGTTGATGATGTATTGCAAACAGGGCGTACGATTCGGGCGGCAATTAATCAATTGTTTGATTATGGGCGCCCGGCAACTATTAGTTTGGCAGCTTTGGTTGATAGAGATGGTAGAGAATTACCCATTGCAGCGCAATATATCGGTGCAAAGCTGGAGCTGCCAGCAGAAAAGAAATTGGAACTGCAGTGTGCAAATGATGGCAAGTTAAGCCTAAGCTTGTATGACAAGAACCCCGCGCCTACAGTATGAGTAACAGAAATCCGCAATTAAATAGAAATGGTACGTTGCAGCATTTACTCAGTACTGAAGGATTGCCTGTTTCTATTTTGCTTAATATTTTGGATGCTGCAGAATCATTTGTGGGGGTGACTGAGCGTGACGTGAAGAAAGTTCCATTGTTACGTGGAAAATCGATATTTAATCTTTTTTTTGAGCCCAGTACGCGTACACGCACCACATTTGAAATTGCCGCAAAGCGTTTGTCAGCAGATGTTTTTAATCTGAATATTGCTGTTTCTGCACAAACTAAAGGTGAGACATTACTGGACACTGTTGACAATCTCTCCGCTATGAATGCGGATATGTTTGTGGTACGACATGCGCAGAGTGGAGCCTCGCATTTGATTGCAAATCATGTGCAATCAGATATTCATGTAATTAATGCGGGTGATGGTCGTCATGCACACCCAACACAAGCCTTGCTGGATATGTTTACCATACGGCATTACAAGCGTGATTTTCATAACTTACGTGTGGCTATTATTGGCGATATTTTACATTCCAGAGTTGCGCGTTCCCAAATCCACGCATTGACAACGCTGGGCGTGCCAGAAGTTCGGGTTATTGCCCCTAAAACATTATTGCCAAGTATGGTCGATCGTTTAGGCGTACGTGTCTATAACGACATGTCTAAAGGGCTGAAAGACATAGATGTGCTTATGATGCTGCGCTTGCAAAATGAGCGTATGCAAGCTGCTAATCTTCCTAGCCCTGAAGAGTATTTCAAATATTATGGCCTGACATCAGAAAAGCTGTCACTGGCTCGACCAGATGCCATTGTGATGCATCCTGGACCAATGAATCGCGGAGTGGAAATTGATTCTTCGGTTGCTGACGGTAAGCAGTCGGTTATTTTGCCGCAAGTAACCTTTGGTATCGCGGTACGTATGGCGGTTATGTCTATTTTGGCGAGTAGTCAGGTTTCGGGAACATGAAAATTCATATTAAAAATGGGCATTTGGTTGATCCGAAAAATGGATTGGATGGGGTTCAGGATGTTTTTATAGCGGCAGGACAAATTGTTGCAATCGGGGCGCCACCTGATGGATTTCATGCAAATCGCCTGATTGATGCGGAGTCTTTTGTCGTGTGTCCTGGTTTCGTTGATTTGTCTGTGCGTTTGCGTGAACCTGGGCTTGAGTATAAAGCAACACTGGAATCCGAAATGAACGCAGCTGTTGCTGGTGGGGTTACGAGTTTTGCTTGCCCGCCGGATACAGACCCGCCACTGGATGAACCGGGGTTGGTGCAGATGCTTAAGCATCGAGCTAGAAGCCTGCATCAAGCGCATGTCTATCCCATTGGTGCGTTAACGCAAGGTTTAAAGGGCGAGCTTTTAACTGAGATGGCGGAGTTAAGTGACGCTGGTTGTGTTGTTTTTGGTCAGCCTGATGGGTTGCTGTTAGATTTAAGAGTTTTAATGCAGGCAATGCAATATGCTTCGACTTTTGGTTTCGCTGTGTGGTTGAGTCCTCAAGAGGTTTGCCTGACTAATCAAGGTGTGGCGCATGATGGTGAAGTTGCAACGCGTTTGGGGTTGCCTGCTGTACCGGTTTGTGCTGAAACCATTGCGTTATCGAGTATTATTTTATTAGCCAAGGAAACAGGTGTCAGGGTGCATATTTGCCGTGTATCTAGTGCAGAAGGCGTTATGATGATACGTGCGGCCAAGCAGCAAGGTTTGCCGATAACTTGCGATGTAACGATTAATCATATTCATTTGTCAGACATGGATATTGGTTTCTTTGATTCAAATTGTCATATGATGCCGCCGTTACGTAGTTCAAGTGACCGAGAAGCGTTACGGAGTGGTTTGCTGGATGGCACGATTGATGCGATATGCTCAGATCACGCACCTGTTGATGATGATGCGAAGTTGCTGCCTTTTGGCCAGGCTGAAATGGGGGCAACTGGCGTGGAGTTGTTGTTGCCATTAACCTTGAAATGGGGGTTGGAAATGCAATTGTCGCTGAAAGATATTTTGGCGAATATTACGTATAAACCAGCTCAATTATTGGGTGTGGATGCAGGCCATGCTTCTGTTGGCAGCGTTGCAGATTTATGTATTTTTGATCCGAAGCATTTTTGGCAAGTTACATCATCTGCTATTTTGAGCCAAGGTAAAAATACACCATTTTTAGGTATTGAGTTGCCAGGAGAAATTAAATATACACTAGTAAATGGGCATATTGTTTACGACAGATGTACGTAATTGAAAGCGCTGCCAACTGATACTTTAT
>JAHZIU010000235.1 GCA_022601315.1 Betaproteobacteria bacterium | reverse complement strand
TTTCCATTCTCAGTTGGCGAGGGTCGACCGATTGCATGGTTTACCACAGTACTACCCATTGCGTTGATAGTCGGTGCCGTTGGTTTCTTCTTTATGCGTAGCCGTAAGAAGCCTGAAGAAATAGCATCTGCTTAATTTATAAATTTCTTAATTTTTTAAAAAGGATGAGTTCTAATCAAAAGGAACTCATCGTTAAAGATATACTCCAAAAAAATAATATTTAAGCAATTATAAAAAGAGAGACTATGCAAACAAAAAAATTTACAGATACCATAATAAAACAACTTGTATTTCTGATGGTTTTAATGCTTGCGACGCTACTTTTGTTTCCAGTAAAATCAGTATTTGCACACGCGACATTAATTAAGTCAGATCCTCCCAGAAGAGCGGCGCTTACTGAGTCACCCAAGCATGTACAGTTATGGTTTAATGAAGAAATTGAAAGTAACTATGCATTAATTACTGTACTTGATTCAGATGGAAATTCTGTTTCAGATGAAAAACCTGCATCTGTGCCAGATGATTTAAAATCGGTTGTCTTGGCTATACCTGAAATTAGCCCGGGTAGTTACACTGTGGAATACCGTGTGTTGTCGATTGATGGTCATGTAGTTGAGTCCAATTATAGTTTTCGTATAAAAGATCAAATGCAGTAATATGATAGAAGTATTAGCATCAATTGCTCGCTGGTCACAGCTGGCAGCAAACCTGATTTTGTTAGGTAGTTGTGTTTTCCTGGTAATAGCCGGCAGGGACAAGCGTTCTTTGGTAGCGCCATGGGTTGCGAAATTTGAACGTGTCTTTCTTTGGCTGGCATTTATTATCATTGCTGGTCTATTTGTGATTCTGGCTGCAACGGCTGGACAAGCAACCGGAGATATCAACAATTTCTGGCACCCTGTTGTTTGGTTAGATATTGTACAAAATACACGCATGGGTCACATATGGGTTGGACGTGCAACTTTGGCTGTTCTTTTGCTTGGCGTTGTTTTGTACTTGCGCAATACAACCCGAGCACGTTGGCACTATGTATTCTGTGGGGTAACAGCGTGCTTGCCATTAATAGCTGGATCGCTGGCTAGTCATACTGCAGCAGAAGAATTATCTTTCATTGCTGTTACACCCTATGCACTTCATATAATTTTTGCTGGTGTTTGGTTAGGTGCTTTGCCAGCTTTCATAAGATTAATGTACGTGTATGTAAAGCAAAATAAAAATGAGAAGATAGATAGATATGATGTTGATACATTAAATCGATTCTCATTAATGGCAATGCCAGTGATGGTTTTAATTATCGCTAGCGGGATTTTAGTTGCTGATCGTATTTTTGATGGGGATTATGCTACGCTAGTTGCCACACCATATGGTTGGTTGCTTAATGCAAAAATTCTTTTGTTGGTAGTGATACTCATAATAGCTTCAAGGGTGCGTTGGCATTGGTTACCATCGTTTTCTACAAGTAAAAGAGTAGGTGAAGTTAGTAGCGTTGCTTCCAAAATGCAAAAATGGATACGTATTGAATTTATTTTTGCATTACTTTTATTATTGGTGGCAACAATCCTTGCGCATAATGCTATACCGGCAAAACATGCACTCATTGATGAATGGCCATATTCATTTCGGTTTTCAATTATCGGAACTTGGGGTGAGGTTGGCGTAGCAGTTCAAGTTTGGATTGGTGTTGCAATTGCTACTTTGGCTGTTTGTATGATACAAGTCGGTAGGTCATTAAATTGGGGATTAAAACGATTAATTGTTGTTCCATTGGTACTCTTCATTTCAGGTTTGGCCGTTGCATTACCGCCATTATCAATGGAAGCATATCCAGAAACATATCAGCGTAATCCAGTACCGTTCGATGCTATTTCTATCGCATATGGTGCTGAATTATATGCTGAGAATTGTGTTGAGTGCCACGGCCATCAAGGACAGGGTAATGGTATCAAGGCTCGTACTATGTCAACAAAGATGCCTGATATGCTTACAGAACCACATACCATTGAACATACACCTGGCGATTTCTACCATTGGATTACATTTGGTATGAAGGATACAGATATGCCAGGTTATGAAGATAAATTAACAGATGAAGAACGCTGGGATTTAGTGAATTATGTGTATGCACTTTCACGAGGTTATCAAGCGCGTCTTTTAAATCCGGAAATTATCGAAAATAGACCTAGTGTACAACCCCCCGGTTTTTCGTATTCAGCGCATGATGGAACCCGTGGCGCATTACAAGACTTTCGTGAAGATAAAATTGTAATGCTGGTTGTTTTTTCATGGCCACAATCAAAGGCTAGAATCGAACAACTTAAACAAGCTTATACGCAATTAAGTACACAGGATATGGTAATTCTTGCTGTGCCCACAAAAGATTTAAATGCAGAAGAATTGGCCCAGGTAACTGCAGAATTGCCATTTCCAGTTGTTACGCAAAGCGCTTCTGAAATTGCGACAAGCTATGCGCTTTCACGCCGTACGTTGAGACAGCCTGATTTATTAGGTCGTGGTAGTAACCCAGACCACATAGAATTTCTCATTGATCGTTATGGTTATTTACGTGCACGATGGTTGCCGTCAGAGGAAGAGTCAGGGTGGGTAGACATTAATATGTTATCGAAACAGATTAGCTACCTGAGCCAAGAAAAGAGAATTCTACCACCACCTGTAGACTATGTTCGTTAAAAATAGATATAGGTGGATGTGAATCGTTCAGCAGTATGCATTAAATGAGTAAGTCTGAATCGGATGAGAAATTAGTAAGAGGAAAGAGAGATTTCTTTTTTATGTATCTTAAAAGTTTGAGTTGCTAGTTTATTCTGCAGGTTACAGCAAATATATATAGCTTCAGTAGTTCTTATTCGGCAACCCTAAGAACTCTCACACGGTCATTTTAAGAATTTACTGTTAAACTATTTAGGTTAACTATCATCACAGATTGGTCTGCATCTGGAAGGCATTAATGAATAAGCAGTTGTCCCTTTTGTTCTTGTTAATCTTTACAGATATAACGTTCACAAGATATTCTGGATAGGATAGCAAAGTAAAGCAATTATCCCGTAGGTATGACTGCTGCGTCTTTAAGAAAATTCTCGTGATCGTTTGTTATTTGACCTCTTACACTACTCGACTAGTGATACATGGTTCCATTCCAAGGGAATCATTGTCAGTAAAATCGTCACGCAATCAATGCAAAAGAGTGAGCTTTTCCCGTAAAAATCAAATTGAAAGCAGGCTGATAAATCAAGTTAAAATTTTATGAATTTGTGTAAGGACTTCTTCCTAAGTGCGACTAAAAAGGATATATTTGTCGCTGCAGGAATAGACAAGTATTTTATTTTTATGATTTTGTGAAAACGAATTATGTAAATTTGTGTTTTAAAGTAATTTTCTTCATTGGTTAACACGGAAGTAAATTTTATAATATAAGAAATTTATATGGTAGAAGCCACATTGGTTTTGGTCTGTAAAAGGCCCATACTTGGTATTGGTAAACAGAGACTAGCCGCAAGCCTCGGAGTTGAAATGACGCAACGTATAGCAAAAGCATTGCTTGCTTGTGCGCTGGAAGATGCCGGTGATTGGTCTGGCCCGGTAGTTATTGCGCCTGCTAATCCACTTGATTATCAATGGGCAAAGACTTTATCAGCGCAAATATTATCGCCTGTGACAGTGTTGCCCCAGGTATTTGGAAATTTGGGGCAGCGACTGAATGCATTAGACCAGACATTGCGTAGAAATAAGTTGAAACAATTGGTATTTATTGGTAGCGACGCGCCAGGTTTATGTGAAACAGATTATGCTGCAGTTAAGGAATCACTTCAGTGCCATGATACTGTTTTAATTCCTGCTGCTGACGGTGGCGTTGTACTCATGGCTAGCCGTAATGAGTGGCCGGATATGAGTGATTTGCCCTGGAGTACAAATCAACTCGGCACGTCCTTAGTGAAATGTTGTCGCACAGCAGGGCATTACGTGACTAAGTTAGAGCAAAGTTATGATGTCGATGAACCTAATGACTTGGTGAAGTTAGTGGATAAATTGGCGCTAGATCGTCGGCCCGCGCGTCGAGTATTGCATCAATTAGTTTACAGTATTATTTCTACTATGCATGTCGCCAATGCTTAATTTCAGTGTCATTATTCCATGTTATCGTGACGAGGAAGAACTGGAATGCCTGATTACTCAGTTGCATTCATTGCCGAGTAAACCCTATGAGATTTTGGTGGTGGATGGGGCAGTTAGTAAAACATGCCGTGTGCTTTGTCATCAAAGGAAAGTCCGTTGGTTAGCGAGTGAACCTTGTCGAGGACAGCAACTGTTAAGTGGCGCCGCTTCTGCGCAAGGTGATGTGTTGTGGTTCTTACATGCTGATATACGACTGCCATCTGACCCGTTATCGGCAATGTGGAGTGTGATTAAGCAAGGGGCGATTGGTGGTTATTTTCGTTTTAGTTTTGACAAGCCCCGTGATTGGCCTGTCAATATTTTAGAACCTGCCATTGCCTTGCGGTGTCGTATTGGTGTACCTTATGGCGACCAGGGTCTTTTTATCGTACGTAAATTTTATCATCAGGCTGGTGGTCATGCGCCTTGGCCGTTATTTGAAGAAGTACCTCTAGTGCGAAGTGTGCGTAAATTGGGTGAATTTTCCGCTTTGCGTGCGCCTGTTTTTGTTAACCCACGTCGTTGGCAGCATGATGGTTGGTGGCGGCGAACTTGGCATAATCGTAAATTAGCGTTGAACTTTGCGCTGGGTGTAGCACCCCAAAAGTTGGCAGAAAGTTATCATATCAATGCACGCTCTCAAATCTTATAAGAAAAACAACATTCATTTTAAGGAAAATCATGCAAGAGACTGTTCAAAAATATTATGGTGAAACACTTTCCTGTACTGATGATTTGCAAACGAATGCATGTTGTACCGATGCAGGTATTCCAAATTTTGTAAAGCCGCTGCTGGCACAGGTTCATGACGAAGTATTGGCGCGTTATTATGGTTGCGGATTGGTTTTGCCGGAATTATTGGATGGTTTGACAATTCTCGATTTGGGATGTGGCGCAGGGCGTGATGTGTATGTATTGTCTCAGTTAGTTGGAGAAAAGGGGCGGGTGATTGGTGTTGACATGACGGAGGAGCAACTGGCTGTTGCACGCAAACATGAAAAATATCACCAGAAAGCATTTGCTTATAAACGCAGTAATGTACGTTTTCATCATGGTTATATAGAACGGCTGGATGAACTTGAATTAGCGGATGCCAGTGTGGATTTGATTGTTTCCAATTGTGTGATTAATTTGGCGCCTGATAAGGCGGCAGTATTACGTGAAGCTTTTCGAGTGTTGAAACCCGGTGGTGAATTGTATTTCTCTGATGTATACAGTGATCGACGTATTCCAACCGCATTGACCAATGATCCGGTATTATACGGCGAGTGTTTAAGCGGTGCTTTGTATTGGAATGACTTCGTGCAATTATCACGTACACATGGTTTTACCGATCCACGCCTGGTCGAAGACCATCCGATCACTATCGAAAATAGCGAACTATCAGAAAAAACAGGGAATATAAAATTTTATTCAGCTACCTATCGCTTATTTAAATTACATGATTTGGAATTAGCCTGTGAAGATCATGGGCAATCTGTCGTTTATCGCGGCACGATTCCACATCATTCGCATGCCTTTATATTGGATAAACACCACTTCATTGAAACCGGCAAACAGTTTGCAGTTTGTGGCAATACCTGGCGCATGCTACATGACACACGTTTCATCGACCATTTTGATTTTTATGGTAACTTTGATCAGCATTTTGGAATCTTTCCAGGTTGTGGTATGGGCATTCCATTTGATGCCTCATCAAGTGACGAACAAAAAAGTGGATGCTGCTAATCCCCATATTTTTATGGCTTGTCATTGCGTTTTACAAAAAATAAACATCAATACATTATCAACCATACCCAACTTTCGCTTTTAGATGATGGATGCCAAAGTAGTAGTGGGTCGTAGTGAACAACAAAAGCGTTCAGTACAATGGTATGTTACGCCGGAAGGTGAACCTCGAGGATTTATTCAGTCTCATGCCTTAGAAGAGCTATGGTTCCACACTGGTACTGCTTGTAATCTAGCATGTCCGTTTTGTCTGGAGGGCTCTAAGCCCGGCGATGATCGCCTTCAATTGATGCGTTTTGACGATGTAAAACCATATATTGATGAGGCGTTGACACTGGGTGTCAAGCAATTTTCTTTTACAGGCGGTGAGCCTTTTATTAACAAAGATATGGTACGCATTTTGGATTATGCGCTAACGCATCGTCCTTGTCTGGTACTAACTAATGCGACCGAGCCATTAATCAAACGCTTGCATCAAATTGAAACATTACGTAAGTGTACGCATCGCTTACATTTTCGTGTCAGCCTGGATCACTTTGAAGCATCCCAACATGATTTGGGGCGTGGTGAGGGAATGTTTGCAATGGCTTTGCAGGGCTTGCGTGCATTGTATGATATGGGATTTACGCTATCTGTTGCCAACCAGGTTTTTCCAGATTTGTCAGCGAAGGCGGTATCTCAGCGCTTTGCTGAGGTATTTCGTACTGTTGGATTACCCGCGGATTTGTCCCGTATCGAATTTCCAGAGTTTTATCCGCCTGGCACAGATGTGGCAGCGCCGCAGATCACTAAAAGTTGTATGGTAAATTACCAAACGGATCTAACGCGCCGAGAATTTATGTGTGCATTTAGCCGGATGGTTGTCAAAATATCAGGTCAATGCAAAGTCTATGCCTGCACTCTTGTAGATGACGATGCAGAATATGCTTTAGGTGGAACGCTCACAGAAAGTTTGCAAGTACCTGTCAGTATGAAACATCACCGTTGTTATAGTTGTTTTCAATATGGCGCGTCATGCAGTGAAATGAGATAGAGTACATAAATTTCAGGTGACCATTTAAACTCAGCCAGATTTGACTTCTGAGTGATTCTCAAATTTAATTACCCAACCCCCAATGCATTAATCCCAGCTTGAGCAATCTGTGCATCCTGATTGGATCTAACGCCACTTACGCCAACGGCGCCAACAAATTGCCCATCCACAACAATTGGTAAGCCACCTTCAACCGGTAATGCACCTGGTAACCCCAAATAATGTAATCGGCCTTCAGTGATATTGCTTTCTAATACTTTAGTAGGGCGGCGGAAGGCGATGGCGGCACGGGCTTTTTCTATTGCGACGTTGACACTGCCATATTGTACATTGTCCATACGTTGCAGAAGCAGGATGTGACCGCCGTCGTCTAAAATGGCGACGACTACAGACCAGTTATTGTGCTTGGCTTCAGCTTCTGCGTTAGCAGCAATTTTCTTAGCGTCATCTAAGTTAAGAATTATTTTTGTGCTTGTCATATAAAACCTTTTAGGATTCTGCCTGGGATATATTACTGCCAGGCGGTACGCTATGTGTTAACCACACATTACCGCCTATTGTCGAGCCGCTGCCGATGGTGATGCGTCCCAGTATTGTTGCGCCCGCGTAGATGACGACATCATCTTCAACAATGGGGTGACGTAAGTTGCCTTTGACAAGGGTGCCGTTTTCGTCCACTGGGAAACGCTTGGCGCCTAGTGTGACGGCCTGATAAAGCCGTACATTCTGGCCGATAATTGCAGTTTCGCCAATCACCACACCAGTGCCATGATCAATGAAAAAGCTGGGGCCGATTTGTGCGCCAGGATGTATTTCTATACCAGTTGCTGAATGGGCAATTTCCGAAATCATGCGTGCAATAAGTGGTACGCCCAGGCCGTGCAGTTCATGCGCCATGCGATAGTGTGTGATGGCCATGATTCCAGGGTAACAGACCAATACTTCATCTACATTACGTGCCGCTGGATCACCTTCGTAAGCGGCGATAATGTCGCTCTCAAGTAAGGTGCGTATTTCAGGTAAGCGCTTGGCAAATGCTTGTGTTATCACGATTGATCGCTGGCGGTCTTCAATGCATAGCACATCTGTGCCGGACTCATAATGCAACTCATGTTGAATTTGTACCATTAATTCACGTAAGGTCATATTTAGTGTATGGCCAACGTAATGATCAATACCTTCATCGGCTAGTTCTGATGAACCCAGGCGATTAGGAAATAACGCAGCACTGAAGCCTTCCGCAACACCCGCGAGAATTTTTCGTGAAGGTAACTTGGGCGGTCTGTCATGCCGCTGGCGGCTTTCCAGTGAAGCCATACGCAGCGTACGTAATTCACTAACAATGCTGTCGACTTCCAGCTGCGTATTCCTCAAAAGGAGGTCGCGAGTACTTTTGGTATTTACCACTATGATGTTAATTCCTGTTCGTTAAATATGTTATTAAAAAAATTGTTACTTATATGCCGTTCATTAAAATGTGGCAAAATTTGTGTCCTTCAATTTTACCCGGTACCAGTACAAGCGTGGTTTTTAACATTATTTTACGCAAGCCATTGTAAGTCAGATAGGTTGCAAATCA
>JAHZIU010000029.1 GCA_022601315.1 Betaproteobacteria bacterium | reverse complement strand
TTTCCACCAATTGAAATTATCCATGAAACTGAGAAATGACCTGTTTGTGTTTCTCAATAAATTATAAGAGACTTTGTAACCATGAGCATATTGGACCAAGTAATACAAACAGTTGCTGAAACGCTAAATGTGCCACCTACTTCTATCACTCAAGATAGCTCTGCTGATAATACCGATGCCTGGGACTCACTTGCTCAGGTTAATCTTATGATAGCACTCGAACAAACTTTTGAGATTACTTTAGATGTAGAAGACTTTATGAAACTTAATTCTATATCGTCAATTACTGCGTTTATAGAAGACAACTCTGAAAATTAGATAGGAAACATTTCTGATTATGAATCTGCTACATACTCTATCGGATTTGGCACTACGTTTTCTGCCGCAACGCTGGTTTTCCAACCTGCGTACAAGTTACTACACGCTACGTCGGAAACTATATCCATTGTTACGGCTTAAGCATGGTACTTTTGATACGGCTGAATTACGCGGGCATCTTGAGCAGCGTCTTGATTCGGATTTTGAAATACTAATGGTCCATAGCTCTGTCAATCATATGCTGCCTTACTATACGGGCAACCCCTTGGAGTTAGTGCGTATGCTGATTGATTTTTGTGGACCAAACCGAACCTTGGTCATGCCTGCATTTTATTTTGGAGACCAAAAAATCGGTACGTTAATTGAAACTTTTGAGGCGCACCCTTATTTTGATCTAAAAAAAACACCATCGCAAATGGGATTGTTGACAGAGTTGTTTCGACGGTCAAAGGGGGTCGTGCAAAGTCGCCATCCTGTTTATAGGGTTTCTGCATTAGGCCCGTTAGCAGCAGAATTAGTTCATGGTCATGAGAATGCTTCTGGCCCAGCAGGAGTGGGCTCACCTTTTGAGTATATGGCAGCGCACAGAACGCAGATTATTGGAATTGGAAAATCGTTTGATGTAATGACTCAAGTACATCACGTCGACGATATCATGGGTGATGCATTTCCAGCACCCAGGAAAAAAGCGCAGCGTGATGCTAGCTTGATAGTGACTGTGATTGATGGAGCAGAAGAAGTGCCTGTCATCCTACCTGAAGATAGAATTCAATGGCGGTTTAATATAGCAAAGCTTCCAGAGTTATTAAAAGAAGGTGATCTACAATATTGGACATATCATAATGTGCCCTTATTTGCTGCACAAGCGCACAATGTGACTGTCAGCCTGACAGAAGCTGCAAAAGAAGGTAAGATCTTATACGAACCAGTCTAGCCCAATGAATATTGCACCAGTACGTTAGATTTTGGCCTGTAATCGTTATTCCTGCTGGTTTTTAACTTGCCCTGTATTGAATAGAACGCACATGCGCTTTACGCCGCAGAATAACTGCGTCTCCGGTCGCGAGCACGCTCAATTCAATACAAGGCGGCGTTTAAATTCCACCAACTGGTGCAATGTTCAGGCTAGCGTTCGGTCAGTTTGCTCCAGGCTAAACTTATCTAATCCACAGATTCTATAGTTTTTAATTCTCTATGCATCACATCAAAAACAGCATCACATTTTATGGGAATAATGCTTGAAGTCTGGTCTGTCTGCATTCTAGTAAGACGAGGGGTTATAAATCTGAATTTCTGATATTCTGCTGCAAATTGAGCGCATAGGGTTTCTCCCGCACCTTTAGCAACGGCGTACTCTGAAAAACCTTTTTCTGGTTGTTCAATAAAGATAGTGGAGGGATAAAAAAAAGTAATTGAGGTATTCAACTTTTTGGCCCCATCGGCATAGCACTTCACTATTCCAGAGAATGCATCTAGATAAAATCCGCAAAACTTGGTAAAGAGTTTGCTATCCCAAACTTTGGTACGGTTTGATGAAATATGGGGAGAAGCAAAATAATAAATATGGGAAGGCAATAAGCCATCTTTAAATTGTGCAAGCGACTGCTTGTCTAACGCCATAACATCAACTTTCATGATTTGACAATGCCCGTTATTATGGGTTATCTCACGACATACTTCTTCTGCTTCGGCTTGCCCTTTGTTATAAGTGAGAATCACATCTGCACCGCCAGCAGCAAGAATCTTTGCGGTAATTTCACCGACTCCCCTAGATCCGCCGATAACTAATGCACGTTGTGAAGAAAATATATTGTTTGTAACTTTTGTACATACCTCTGGATAACTTGGCTGAATCACTGGGGGAGGGCGGAAAAAAGTATCCAAAAATCCATTCATGCCCTGTGCTTCAACGCTTAACTTTAAGATACCAACGCGTGCATCTTTATGCATTTCAGCGTAATACAATGAAGCTTGATCAGTAACTGAAAAATTTGAATTGAAATCCAGTTTTATTCTAGAAAATATTGAATTCAAGCCAGGACATTTCATACCGACTACTCGGGTACACGCGAGTAGCTGTGCTAACTGATGTGGTGGAAGGTATTCAAATAAATTAGGGAAAGACTTTTGAGCTATGGTTGAGTCAAGATATAGCGGGCATGTTCCATTACTGTGTTTAGGTGGGAATGTTTGGTCAATAGGTGTTTCTACAGGTGGTTGAGTCGTTAATACATGGCCATTGACAATAGGCTCTGAGCATTTGGAAAAGTGTAATGTAAGTGATAGTATTTTTTGCTGTTTGTCATTATAAGCAGTGAGAACTGCGCTTAACTGTTCAGGATCTATTTGACAGCTATAGTCTATTGTTTGGTTAACGCTGACAGGGTTTGAAAAGGTAGCGAATAACGCTGTAAGCTGTGTATTTTGAGAGAATGGTTGATGTACAAAGCAAGCGTCCCAGATACGCAATAAATGGTGTATTCCATGTATAACTGGCTGTCCAAATTGCAGACGACGAGCGTAAATTTTATCAACATGAAGAGGATTATAATCACCTGACAATGCAGCAAATTCTTGACTCTGTTGTTCAGATATTATGAGCTGTCCCTGTTTATCGGGCATCGGGTATTTCTCCTAATTAAACTTAGTACATCGACTACTTTGTATTGATTGGTTCTGCGGTACTAGATGTGATTGACCGCTAAGTACGTAGGCTTCGACGGACATGACTGGCCCTTTTAAGAGTAAATTAGCTTCTATGCCAGAGAATATTCTAGTGATATAAAAACCGTCGGGCAATTTGCTCCATATAACGTAAACTGGCAGGAAATAATTTTCCTGAAGTTATACTTGGTTGTGGTTGAATATTATTTGGGGTGTGTCCTTGGAAACCGGTGACATTAAAACGATCTCTATTATTATCTAGATATTGGCAAAAACGCCGGAAACGTTTTTCTGCAAATTTGTCAACACGGGTTTTATCATGACTGAGCAATTCAAAGTTGTGGGTAACCACGACGACGGAATCCCACTCCAGTTCAAATGCACAATTAAGGTAGTTTACGAGTTCCGTATACGAGAGCGCATTTATTTGGACATTTTTATAAGTCTGTCGAATGGGATCTTTCACTACTGAGACAGGATATTCATAGACATTATCAATAAGTCGTGGTTGATTTAATAGCTCACCTGGCGCCATATCGGCAATGCCAATTGGTCCGGAAAGATTGTAGCTTGAATCAAATATTAATCCATTATCAGCTACAGCCCGTAAAGTATCACGATTTGCACCAAAGCTGCCTGCCCTAAATGCGTTGATATTATCAACACCTACTTCGGCCATACGCGCTAAGCCCCATTGGATGAGTTGGCTTTGTTGTTTTCTAGAACAGCATGTAAGATCTTTAAGTTTATGAGTAACATTAGGGAGTAGGGTGTCACCAACTTCGTCAACCCATTCTGTATGCATATGTAATTGAATTTCTTGGTTCTTGTCTTGTATGAGCCCAACCATTTCTTGAAGCGGTTCTAATCCAAATTTTGCAGAAAACAAAGGTTCAACAAAAAAAACTGCAGGAATATTGTATTCTTCTAATATCGCTAGTTTGCCTGGTAACGCAAAGTTACCTGCTGTTGTGGGACCGTAGACATATTTTTTAAAAGACTCAGGAAATTTTTGATCTAAATTATCCCATCCGTTACACCAAATTTCGGTATCGACGGTTATAAAGACGTTTAACATTAAGAACTCAATATTGTAAGAATAAGAAAACTCATTATAAGTTAACTTTAAGGACTTCTCTATAAAATAGAATTATTTGGAATAAAGCAAATTAAATAATTTATTCTTTTAGGTCAGAGTGGTCAATTGTTTAAATGATGTAATCTTTTCAGAGCGATAACGTTTCAGAGCGATAAATATAATCTTGGAATTTGAAATTTTTAATCTAGACGTATACTGTATCATTAACTAACAGATTGATAATAAACAACTCTTACGG
>JAHZIU010000234.1 GCA_022601315.1 Betaproteobacteria bacterium | reverse complement strand
GTCTTGCGTGGTTTAATGCGCTCGATAACACCCTGCCCTGATGTCGTTGGCTGTATCTCTACCTGGTCACCACAGGCCACACCGCTTCTTTTTCCACGCATGACACATGACAAGGTTTCACCATATTCAGTTTCAATCGAATAATGCCGACCAAATGCAGCAATGACCTGTCCACTAATCGCTCCAGTTATTCTTGTAGTGTTTTTATACGTTGCACTCAAACTGAAAATAGCAAGTCAATTTTAGCCGCACAGATAAAATCATTCTCGGACAAACCGCCAATTGCATGCGTCGTGTAAGTAACGATACATTGATTGTAACCAACCATCATATCGGGGTGATGGTCTTCACGATGCGACACCCATGCAACTGTATTCACGAAAGCCATGGTTTGATAATAATTCTTGAAAACATATGTTTTGCTAATTTGTTTATCCTGTAACTGCCATCCATCTAGCTGCTGTATAAAAACAGTCGTTTCTTCGGAAGAAAGTGGTGGTACACCGCCCTCACATGGTTTGCACTGCTTAGCTGTTAAATCACAAATTGAATTATTCATTAATGTCCCTGAGCTTGAAGTTGCGCCACCCGAATTGCCGCGGGTGGATGTGAATCATAAAAGGCAGAATGTAATGGGTCCGGTGTTAATGTTGACGCATTATCCTGATAAAGTTTAACCAATGCATTAATCAAATCATCTGATGATGCATGCTGGGCTGCATAAGCGTCAGCCTCAAATTCATGTTTGCGCGAATATATGCTGGATAATGGATGAAACAAAAATGTGAACACCGGCATAACCAAAAAAAACAACAGTAATGCCATGGCCGTTGAAGGCACAGATGAAACCGATACGCCTAATCCTTCATAAAACCAGCTTTGCCCCATTAAGTACCCGAGCGTCCACAAAAAAACCAGACTCATAGCAAACGATGTCACAATACGTTTGAAAACATGTCGGTGTTTAAAGTGCCCCAGCTCATGTGCAAGAACCGCCTCAATCTCAGATGGCTTAAGACGCGATAACAATGTATCAAAAAACACAATTCGCTTGGTTTTCCCAAAGCCTGTGAAGTATGCGTTGCCATGACTGCTACGACGCGAACCATCCATCACAAACAAACCACTGGATTCAAAACCACATTTATTCAATAGCTGTTCGATACGTGCTTTTAATGTTGCATCTTCCAATGGCGTGAATTTATTAAAGAATGGCGCAATCCAGGTTGGATAAATTGCCAACACAAATAAGTTAAATACGACCCATGCAAACCAAGCATACAACCACCAGTTAGCACCCATTTTCTCCATCAACCATAAAATGCAAAATAACAGCGGCCCACCCAGCAACAAAAATAAAACCGCATGTTTAATCAAGTCTGTAAAAAACATAACTGGTGTCATTTTATTAAAACCGTATTTTTCTTCAATAACAAAAGTGCTGTAGTAGCGCAATGGTATTTCAGCAATACTCATTAACATAAAAGTGCTGATAATAAGCACCATACCATGTGCCAACGGGTCACTGAACCACCCGGCCCAGAAACCACTCAGCGCAGTCAAACCACCACCTAAAGTAAAGATCAATAACAACACGGCCTGTAAAAAAATTCCGGGGTATTCCGCATGTGTTTTAGCGCAAGTATAGTGTGCCGCTTTCTGGTGGTCAGCCAAACTAATCTGGCTGGAAAAATCATCTGGCACTTTATTCTGGTGAGCACGAATATGGCGAGTATGTCTCAAGGCCAACCAAACCTGAGTAAGCGTTGTCAGCACTAATGCGGCCAGAAAAATGACTGTAAATGTTTGCATAATGAATAGTCTTTTAGAAGGATTATTTGAAATTCACTGATTCCCAAAGTGACGAATTGTTACCAATATGACACAATTAGACTGATCAAATTCAAAAAACTTATTATGGCACAAGATAGCAAGAACCTCATCTGGATCGACATGGAAATGACCGGTCTCAATCCAGATACTGATCGCATCATTGAAGTGGCTTTAGTTATTACTGATTCACAATTAAATACGGTGGCTGAAGGACCGGTTCTGGCTATACATCAATCAGATGCCATATTGGACGGCATGGACAAATGGAATACATCCACACACACTAAATCGGGTTTAATCAATAAGGTAAAAGCTTCAAAATTAAATGAAGCCTGCGTTGAAACACAAATGCTAGCATTCCTGCAAAATCATGTCGCAACTGGCATTTCACCCATGTGTGGAAACTCAATTTGTCAAGACCGACGTTTTATGGCACGCTGGATGCCTCAATTAGAAGCATACTTTCATTACCGTAATTTGGATGTCAGTACCTTCAAGGAATTGGTAAAACGTTGGAAACCTGAAATTAAATCAGGCTTAAAGAAGGAAGGCAAACATGAAGCGCTGGCGGATATTTATGACTCGATTAACGAGCTTAAGTATTATCGCGAACATTTTATTGTGGCTTAAGATTTAAGGTAATTAAATACAATCACATAATTTCTTCACAATGCCAACTTCTAATTCGATAAGAAGCGTAATACACAAAAGAACTATTCTATTGCAACCTTTAATTTATTTAGGAGAAACAACATGCGCTACAAAAGAAAATTAATAACGATAGCCGTTGGCACAGCTTTTTTAATGTCATTTGGAACATCTACTTTCGCCCATGAATGTAAACATTGCGAACATATGATATCAAAAATGGATGCTGATGGAGATGGCCAAATAAGTAGAACAGAATTTATGCGCCATCATGGCGAAATGTTTGATAAGAATGACAGCAATGATGATCGGTTTCTAGATGCCGGTGAAATACATGACATGATGGAAAAAATGCATGCAAAAAAACAGGATGGCGGTCATGACCATGATCACGGCGACAATGATGATCATGGGCACGGACACGGACACGGACATGGTGACAATGGTGATGATCATGGGCACGGACATGGTGACAGCAACGATGGCCATAAAAAACATTGACATAAAATAAAAAACTTGAATTATGGAAAGTGCCAATTCATATGAATTGGCACTTTCCATACGAACTAATAATAGGAGATACGTCATATGAAAAAACGTATTAAATGTACAACATTCTCTTTCTGTTTTCTGGTCTTATTTG
>JAHZIU010000233.1 GCA_022601315.1 Betaproteobacteria bacterium | reverse complement strand
AGCAGGTATCCCAATAATTGACTGCCTTCATCTTGAACTTCAATTCTTCCCGTTAGGAAGAGTTGGTGTCGATTGATAGCAGGTTTTCCAGTTAGACGAATTCCGCAAGGCGAGAATGGCGTCGCTTGTGCTTTAAATCCCTCTGCAGTAAGTGTTTCGAGGATTTGGTCGCGTTTGGCAAGAATGGTATTCACTCTTAAATCTAGTGGCGCAGCATTTTGTAGTGATTGTCCGAGGCTGAGAATGTCTTCATCAGACATAAATGATTGTAATTTCTCAACCAGCCACTCAGGAAACTCTGCCTGCACAGCCAAAATTTGAGATGCCAATTTAATTGCTTTGATTTCGGCTAGCCATTTTGTTTCAGTATTGCTAATCATTGGTGCGAGTTCTCGCGAATTCATGCCTTGGAATTTAATCAGATAGGCAAGTACCAGACTGCGAGGTGTAACGATTTCTGATAGTGTTTCCAGGAAAAAGCGATGACGCAGAATACCAAAAATCGTTTCTGCGACAAAAGCACGATCATTTGCACCGAGTAAAGGATGCTCGCGGAAAAAACGTCGTAAAATTGCATCAGCGGGATACTCAAGTGGAAGTACTGTTCGTATTGCAACAACTGCAGCGTCCAGTTGCGTTGGGGTAAAGTTCATTGATTTCCTAGGGTATTCTTGCTGCTTTCTTGATGATTGTTTGTGTGTTGAATTTTAATTTCACTAACCATTTTTTCAATTTCAAGACCATCTTCCTCAGTAGCGACAATGCGTACCGGCAGCATGTAATAACTTGGCGCAAGCCAAATTTTTCGTTTGGCCTTGTTATTTTTTGCTGGTTGTTTTGTTAATACAATGGTGTTTAATCTGCCAATTGGGGTATTTAATTTTTCTTCCTGTATCGTATAGCGTGTTAATTCCAGACCGCGCCCATCAGTTATATGGACATCAAGATACTCTTCGGGGAGGGAAGTAAACATAAAACTATAAGACAAACTTAAGCGATCCTGTGTGCCAGTCGGTAAAGGTTTTTCTATTTCTTCACCTTCATGATGAAGTGTTATGAAATTATTTTTCCAATCGAAACGCGCAAAACTCGGGTTGCTATTTCCACGTTGGTCAGAAAAAAGCGTAGGTCTTAATCCATTTTCTATGATAAAGCCCTGGCTATTACGCGTGATACTGCCAGGCTTTATGATCTTCATAATACCAACTGCTTGTGCTTCACTGGTAATATTATAACGATGTGAATTTTCTTCTTGTGTTATTTTCACTGATTCACTCAATTCGCCTTGACCAATGCCTGTCTTAATCGAGTAGTTGATATCAATATGTTGAGGTAAGTTATCTGCAAAACTTGAAAAACTAAGTCCCCATAATAAAAAGAGGGGTGCTAAAAATTTCATTCTTGTAATCCTGGTGAGTGCAAAACGATGTCATTGACACTGGCTTTACGTACTTCCACGCAGTGATTTAAAATTTTAAGCTGATCGAGCATGAACCAGCGCACTGCTTGTGGGTAAATACGGTGTTCCTGTTTTAATACCCGTGAGGCGAGCGTTTTCTCAGTATCATCAGGTAATATGGGGATGGCTGCTTGAAAAACAATTGGGCCATGATCCAGTTGTGAGGTGACAAAATGTACGGTGCAACCGTGAATCTTAACACCCTCTTGGAGTGCCCGGGAATGTGTGTTTAAGCCGGTAAAGGCAGGCAACAGAGAAGGATGCACATTAATGAGTCGGCCTTCATAGTGTTGCACAAAGCGATCACTGAGTATGCGCATGAAACCGGCCAACGCAATCAATTTGGGTTTGCACGTATCGATTTTTTCCGCCAATGCGGCGTCAAATGATTCACGATCAGGAAAGCTGCGATGATCAATAACCGCAGTTTCAACGCTGTGTTGCTGGGCAATAATTAGTCCGCTGGCATTTGGGTTATTACTAATGACTGTAATTTTATCGACTGGAAGATTCGCTTCCAACAATGCCTGCATATTGCTGCCACGGCCTGAAATAAGAATAACAAGAGATCTCATGACTCAGTATTGGGCATGCAATTACACTAACATGGTTGGCGCATCATTTGCTTCACGCTGCTTAATTTCACCAATGGGCCAGACCGTTTCACCACTGGCACGCAGCAGTTGCATTGCGTGATCAACATGATCTGGCGCAAGTACCAGCGTCATACCAATGCCACAATTAAAGACGCGGGACATTTCAGCATCACTAACATTGCCTTGTTGTTGCAGCCACTGAAACAGTGGTGGTACTTCCCAGGCGTTCTTCTGCAATACAGCCATTGTTTGATCCGGCAAAATGCGCGGTAAATTTTCAATTAAACCGCCACCGGTAATATGCGCCAGACCTTTAACCGGTAATTGTTGCATCAGCGTTAGTAATGATTTTGCGTATATTCGCGTGGGCGTCATGAGCGCGTCACTGAGTGGTCGACCATTAAAATCAGCAGCCAAGTCAATTTGGTTGTTATCAATGATTCTCCGAATTAAGGAATAACCATTGGAATGTGCGCCGCTGGAGGCTAAGCCGATGACAATATCACCAGCCCGTATACTTTTCCCGTCAATAATTCGATCTTTTTCAACAGCACCTACAGCAAACCCGGCCAGATCATATTCACCGGGTGGGTACATGTCTGGCATTTCAGCCGTTTCTCCACCAATCAATGTGCAACCTGCTTGCTCACATCCAGCCGCAATACCGCTGACGACACTTGTGGCCGTTTCAACATTTAATTTACCGCAAGCGAAATAATCCAGGAAAAATAAAGGTTCCGCGCCTAACACCAGAATATCATTAATACTCATTGCCACCAGATCAATGCCAATGCTGTCATGTTTGTTGAGCTGGAATGCCAGCTTAAGCTTGGTGCCAACACCGTCGGTGCCGGAGACTAGAACCGGGTTTTGGTATTTTTTGGAAATCTCAAATAAAGCGCCAAAACCACCGATGCCGGTTAGAACTTCCGGGCGAAGTGTGCGTTTGGCATAAGGCTTAATATTTTGGATCAGACGTTCGCCAGCATCAATATCCACGCCGGCATCACGATAGGAAAGCTGAGATCGGGCGTTTTCAGAATTAGATGAAGTCAAGTTACGTTCCCGTGCGGTTACAGATTAAATGCTATTTCTGTAATTTTACCGCAAATGCGTGCTGAAAAACCTTGAATCTATTTTTATCCATGATTTGCGCAAAGCAGACAGGATTACAAGATCAGGCTTTACTCATGCATAATGCCGGTTATTGTTGGTTATTGCCGGTTAGTTATATGGAAAGCACTGAAATGAACTGGTTGGAAAAATTAGGTGATTTGATGTTTGTTGGTGGGTTGGGCGGCGTAATAGCGAGTGCGCTCCCACAACATGTGCAGCGTCGTGTCCGCGAACGGCTGGGTGATTTGAATCCTTACAACGTTATTTCAGGCAACCACGACTTGATGCGTGCCACTCGTTTGGCCTGGGTGCGTGCAGCGTTTGATGTACTTGATGCGGCCAAGGAGACGATAGATGCAGGTTACAGCCAGTTTGACCGGTCAGATACCTTACGTTTTGAGAAGCATGCGCGAGGCGTGCTAATGAAGATTCGCTCAGACACGCTTGATCGTCGTGCCAACCCAGGCAATAGCCCAATCGATCACCATTTGGAAATGATTATACAAGGCACATCAGAATTTGTCGCGCCGGGTGGAAACAGCCTGTTAGATCAATCATTGACCGATGACTTTGATCGAACATTAGCTGCATTGACCGCTTGGCCAGTTCGTAAATTACCGCCCATTTTTGCGCAAATTGCACAGACAGGGCTACCCACCATTGATCAAAGCACCCAGCGCAAATTTAGTGAACTGGTATTTGCGGCCTTCGCGGAATTGTTAAAGAGCCCTGACCAATATCCAGAGGCCAAGTCTGCTTTCACCATCGCAACGGGTAATGCGGCACGTGCGCTGTCGAAGGAAATCCTGGTACGTATCAAAACGATTGATGAAAAATTTGACGACTATATTGCCAGTAATGATGCGCTGGAAATCTTCAAAACGGGTGCGGCAACGTTGCCCCCCTTGCTTGAAGGGCAGGAACGGATTGAAGTGCTTGCGTTGATCATTAGAAGCGATGTTCGTGTGCAAAAAAATAACACACCGACAAAAGTAAAAAGTATAAAACAGGTATTTGTATCTCATTCAAGGAATGATAATGAAATAGCCTTCG
Organism: Betaproteobacteria bacterium; assembly: GCA_022601315.1. Taxonomy (GTDB): domain Bacteria; phylum Pseudomonadota; class Gammaproteobacteria; order Burkholderiales; family Nitrosomonadaceae; genus Nitrosomonas. The sequence goes on along the minus strand of JAHZIU010000233.1, from coordinate 2,482 downwards.
CTGTAGAGAATGAGCTTCGCAAGTATAATATAAATGTTTGGAATGATAGTCTCATAACCCCTGGTTCTGAGTGGGCGAGTCTGGTTAATAACGCCCTCGACTCATCGGATACAATTATCGCGATACTAAATAAGCATTCATATAGCTCACCATGGGTACGATTAGAACTTGAACATGCTTTATTTAATGAGAAATATAAGGGGAGGTTTTTTCCTGTACTTATCAGCAATAATCAAAGTGATCTTACAAGGTTGCCTTGGATACTTTCAAAAATTGAACACTTGTTGTTATCTCCAGATGAGCCACAAAATATTTTAGGAGAGAAGATAGTTAAAGAATTTTTAGAATATCTTAACCAGGGGCATGGTAGCCATGGTTCCTAAAGAGGTTTTTCTCTCGCATTCATCGAAAAATAAAGAAATTACTGAAAAAGTGGCTGAAACCCTTCGTAATCACAATATATCTGTGTGGTATAGCGAAACGAATATTAAAGGTGCTCAACAGTGGCATGATGAAATTGGAAGGGCTCTAAGGCGATGCGATTGGTTCATTATTCTATTGTCAGGCGAATCTATATCATCAAAATGGGTGAAAATGGAGCTTGGTTATGCATTAAGACATAGTCAATATGATGAACATATTCTTCCAGTTGTTATAGAAGATTGTGATTACGAGTCCCTATCATGGACTTTGGGCTTATTTCAAATGGCTGACCTTAGAAATAATATTGAAGATGGTTATCAAGAAATATTAGGAACATGGGGTTTTGGGTTTGACCGGGAAAAAATGGGCTAACGAATTGTTGGGCAAGCCGGATGGAAGGTGTGAATTGAGAGCATCTAAATATATCTGCGAGCTTTAAGCCTAATTTGGGGTATGTGCTGCCCCGAATGCGTTGGATTATTAGTCACAGTTCAGGTTACTTCTCCGTTTGGATGCGTCCCGCCTCTGACTTCGCAGAAGGTACAGGATTTTCTGGAGCTGTATAGTCCGTAAAATGTTCAAGCAATATGGAGTCAGTTAAGTGATTTATCATAACCGGATTTCTATCGGTCATTGTATTATCTTTTCGTGTTAATTTAACAAGCCAGCGACGGTATTTCCAAAGACCATACAGACGAGTGTGATCGTGTTGGATGGTTTGCGCCAGAACTTGTAAAAATAATTGGTTGAATGCAGCAGAGATCCGGCTACGGATTTATGTGCACGTATTAACGCAGCTAACACACTCGGCGCGTTAGGTGATCCAGGTTTTGAAGAGCGGCAAGGCCCATTGGGTCGGTTTTTATTGCCTCCGATGGTGGCGATTGGGGGCGGTGTTTATGCGATTGGCAGCGATGAAGGGTTGTATGAAAATGAAGCGCCTCGACATAAAGTGGAGCTTGGACCTTTTTCACTGGGGCAATTCCCGGTTACGAATGCAGAGTTTCAATGTTTTATCGACGCAGGTGGTTACCAGGACGAGCGTTGGTGGGATACACCGGCAGCACAACGCTGGCAACGGGGTGAAGGTACGGGGGAAGGGCACAGAGAAAACTGGCAGCATTGGCGCAACCGACTCATGGACGAGGTTGGTTTGCTTGCGCGAATTGCCGAGGAACAGGCGTGGACTGAAGAACAAACTCAACAATGGCAAGACCACTGTACGATGACTGATGAGGCGTTCGAGGCCATGCTGTTGGAGAAATGGCCGGATCAGCAGTTTTCACAACCAGGCTATTGGAATAATCCTGCATTTAATGCACTAAATTATCCGGTTGTAGGTGTTTGCTGGTTTGAGGCGCGTGCGTACTGTGCCTGGCTGTCTGTTCAGACGGGGCAATGTTTTCGCTTATCTACGGAGGCGGAATGGGAAGCCGCTACCAGTGGCAAGGAAGGCAGGCGGCATGCCTGGGGCGACACATTCGATGTCATTTACTGCAATACATTGAACGTAAAATTACGTCGTACGAGTCCGGTGGGTGTTTTCCCATCTGGTGATACGCCGTCTCTGGCCACGCAAGATGGGTGCTCTGATTTGTCAGGTAATGTGTGGGAGTGGACTGGTAGTTGTTATACACCATATCCTTATAAGGCCGATGATGGTCGTGAAGATACTGATGTTGAAGAGACCCGCGTGCTGCGCGGTTGTTCCTGGGACGATGATCCGGGCAGCGTACGCTCGTCGGCGCGCTTCAACTACCATCCGGACGGCCGTTACTTCAATATCGGTTTTCGGGTGTTGTGTTCGTCCCCCATCGAATAGCGGGTCACTGGTGCGCTGATCACTGAAACGCTGGTTTGCTGTTCACTGAGCGCCGCGCAGCGGCGCGTGCATTTTTTGCCGGCCTGGTCTTATCTCTCAACTTTCATACAATGGAACCAAGTTGAGTTCTTGTGCAGTTACAGATAAAGTGCACTTTTTAAGCTAAGATAATCGTTGATGAGTACTGAACAATCCAAAGATCTGCATTATTTATGGTGGCTGATGCTGGCCTGCGTT
>JAHZIU010000232.1 GCA_022601315.1 Betaproteobacteria bacterium | reverse complement strand
TGTCGAACGTAAACGTCTTTTTGGGCTACCAGCAGAAGCGCAAACTGACGCAGCTACTAAACAAGAAATTTACAGTGAAAAAGCCAGCCAACGCACCTTTGGTCACTTACTCAGCACTGCCGAACAACTATGCCAAAATGGGTTTTCGGTCATCGTTGACGCAACCTTCCTTAAAAAAACACATCGACAGCCTTTTCGTGCCCTGGCAAAAAAGCTGAACATTCCCTTTGTTATTCTCAGTTTTTCCGTAGAAGAACAGCAACTTCATGAACGGATAAAAAAACGCTCTAGTGAAGGTACGGACGCTTCAGAAGCTACGATTGAAGTAATGCAACGCCAATTGACAACTAAAGAACCGCTATCGGCAAATGAAGCGGATCACATCATCAATATCAACAGCCGTGCTGGAAACATTAATGCACAGCTATTTCCCGCCGTTAATCAAATACAAGCAAGGACTCGCTAATTCAGTTCACTTATTGATGCACTCTGTTACGCAGTTGCATCAATAACAAACAGAGCTGCATTGATTTGTTCAAGTATTTAGTCGCATTCCAATATTTCAATGGTATCAGGCCCATTACTTGAGATCTTTGCAAAAGCCCCCTTGGATTTCTAATTTACTGTTTATTGAAATTGAATTTCTAAAGACTAGGGTTTTGCAAAGACCTTTACGTTTAAATAATAGGAGAAAAAATGTTTAAAATACAGAAACTACTTTTTTTATTATGTTGTGTATTTTCAAGTTATATCAGTGCGGATGAAACAATCTTACAGTTAAGAATGGAAGAAAATTCTTTTGCGCCGCGTACCGGCACTCTAAATATTATTAATCCTTCAACGGGTACATCTCCTTTTGCCAGCGATCCAGACTTTCTTACAGTGGATTCTGGTTTGAGGCTAAATGCACAATGGGAAAGTATTTGTGCCAGTAATGTCGCTCTAGCAGGAGGACAATTAGACGGCTGGTTATTGGGACCTGCTACCGAAGGGACATTAGGTTTGGAAATTGACAATACCCATAACGAATTTAGAGCCATCTTTGGCTTAGGACCAGGAAATTTTTCTACGACACTTTACGCAACAATCGCTGGAGATTTTTTTGGAACGCCAACAGATGGTATCGCACAAAGATTTAGCTGTTCAGGTGGCACCGATATTGCAGAATTTGCAATCTTGTATATATTTTTATGGCCTAATGCTACCACTTTTGCGGACAAAGGCTTTTATATCGGCGACATATTTTATCAAACAGAAATTGGTATTCAGCATTACTTCTTGTACCACTCCGCCAGATTACTCTAGTCTGGATATACCAAATCGCAGTCACTTAAACTGAGTGTGTTTGAAATTACATGCACACACTCAGTTCAATTGTCTTTACCTACCAATCATGCTCCATCAAGATTCAGGTGTGATCGGTTCCATAGATTCATTCAATTCCAAAGATTCTTCAAATTCAAAACGCGCTTCCTCAATAGACTCAAGGATCTGTGTTCTGAATTCATCCCGTGAATAGTGTTCCTCAAGCTTCAACAACAGATGTTCAATCCCCAATCCAACAGAAATACCGCCAATAATGCCACCAATTGCTGCGCCAATTGCCGTTCCAATACCGGGAAAGACTGATCCAGCAACAGCGCCACTGGCTGCGCCTGCTGCCACACCACCAATCACGCTCGCAGCTTTGCCAGCGGCAACCTTTACCAACGCTTTGGCACCAATCTGAATCACTCCTTTAGCAATAACCTTTGCAGTGACTTTTCCTGCAATGGCGCCTGTGACTGCACCCGCAACACCCACACCACCAGAAATGAGCAAGCGACTCTCCAGATTAACAATGACCGCATGACTCGGTGGTTCCTTTATCGCATCAAGCGGTGAATGTTGAATAACTTCTGGTTCTGAGGTCAGCGGCTCAACATGATTTTCGGCCAGTATCAGGTTAATTTTCTCAAGATATTCAGTATGCAGCATTTCATTTTTTTTCAGTGCATCTTCAATCGATTGTTGAACCGGACCAAACGCGTTACCTTGCATCAGATAGTCTTCCAGTTTTTCAATCATCCAATTCTCCAACTTACCGGTTGCCAAAGCCACGATACGCTCATATTCACCCGGTAGACTGTAATACCAATCTAAGTAATCTTCAACATTCTCAGCCATTATCTGAAATCCGGCATCTGTATTTTGTCTCAGTTCATTGACGGACTCTTCCAACTCACTGACTGCTTGAAGATAGGCTTCTCTAGTCTGAGCAATCGTGCCTGGTTTATAGTAATCATCACCGATCTTTTCCAGGGACTCGACAACAGCGGCCTGCGATGCATGCATTCGCTCTACAACATTCGGTGTAGCACGCAACCAGCCATCCAGATAAACCGTTGCGGGCACATAAATAAATAACATGAAGAATGTAATCAGCGCCGTAGTTATTCCCAGAACACGCGGCGGCACTTTAGTCGGCACATCAACATCCTGCAATGGGCCAAGCACACGGCGGTACTCAGATAGCGGCACCATAAAGCTGGAAAGCGCAAGGGCAATATTATAAAAAAGCATCATGCTGCCAAGAAAAATAAGCAGTAAATAAAGCAAGTCGCTCATTGAATGTAAGTTACCCAGTGCATATGCTTTCAAGCCTTCAACAAAACCCAACAATCGGGCCGTTTCCAATATCAGAACACTATTACTTGCAGCCTCATCAATACCTGGACCTCTCATCTGAATGGCTTGCGCCAAAGAATCGTACTGATGAAAGTCACCTGCGAGCTTTATATACAACACATAAAAAATGGCCATGACCAACGCAGTTATCCAGCGTGTCCAGACAAGCGATTTATGCAAAGCAATATAAGGCTTATATTCTCGTGCAGCAATCGGCTTAAAAATAGCGTGGACACCAGTAAACACAGAAATAGTCAGTATAAATGCGGCCCATTCCAGCTTTTGCGTCACGCCAAGATAAAACAACAACAAGAAAGCAAAGATTATCGACCATAACGCCCACCCAATATAGGGCAAGATACGTCGACTGACAAACCAATATAAAATACCCAGGTTACGAAATTGATTAGCATGATAGATTCGTTGAATGGTGACAGCATATGTTGCAGCAAGATATAAAGGCAAGCCAAAAATGATAGTCGCCAATAAGGCAAACCACAACTGCTGATTGGGAATCATATGACCGATAAAGTAAGCAAATGCCAACCAACCTACCGACAATGCCCAAAAGCTAAATATTCTTGTTATTGCAGACATCTAACATTCCTAGGAAATTCTGGAAGGAATAAGACTTTTGAAAACCTCCCAAAATATTTAAAACTTAGTAAAGTTTAACCCAGAAAAATTAGTTGAGCACAATATTTGCATTAAATTTAAAGTTAACGATAAGACTCATTACACCACAAATTTATCAGAAAAATTTCTTTATATAATGTTCGGTAAAACGGATAACCTAGCACTCCTTCAGTCTGCGTACTGCACTTTGTAACGAAACATCTTGTGAATGGTGTATCCTAAAATATCAAGTTGAAGATGTAATAGAAGATTAATTCAAATAGATGGATAAGGCTATCTTATCCACTTTACCTAGCTAACCCATTAACATTAAATTTCAGCAGAGATAAATCATGGATGTATTTAAATCTAAAATCGACAAATGGATGTTGATTTTCTTAGCACTATCAATGTTCGCATGCATACTGGGATCATCCGTAATGCTTAAGGTAGGTGGTGCTGTCAATTATTCTATAGGTGCTTTCATGCTAATTTTTGGCGCCGGTGTCCCGCTATGGATATTGAACTCAACCAGGTATATCATAAGAAACGGAGATCTTAAAATAGTCAGCGGTCCATTTTCATGGATTATTCCAGTTACATCTATAACATCCATACGTGAATCTCAAAGTTCATCATTTGGCCCAGCATTGTCATCAGACCGCCTTGAAATAGAGTATGGCAAAGATAAAGTGATGATCGTCTCACCTGCAGATAAAACAGAGTTCATGCAAAAATTGGACAATGAGCGATTAGCAAACACCGTCGAGAAAACCCAACAGCAACCCTCTAGCAAAACTTCCAAAAAAAGTACCACTAAAACATCAAACAAACATGCAAAAAAACGTACTCGTCAACCAAGCAAGGCAGATAGCATTCAACGCAATACTGATTAAAGTGCGCTGTCAATTTCGGAATGTAAATTGGCAAAGTGCATCATTCAGCTTATGTTCAGGTTTGAAATGTTTTAATAGACTCGTAAATTACGCAAGTTTTGAAAACAATTGACCAAGATCCTCCTAGCAGCTCTGCCTCGCCATACCTCCATTTGGCGGGGCTTTTTTCATGCATCTAAAGTAGCAGTTGCGAGGTAAACTGCTCTACTTCAAAGAAAACAAAGATCACCCGGTCTTTTCTCTAAACTCATTCAAAATGTTGATATTTGCAGATACTGCATTTACAAGGCCTTGCTGATCAGTCAATGGAAAAATCACCAGAAAAACTTGACGCATATCGATTAAAAGCTAACTGAAGCTGTAACTATCGAGTTGAAGGAACACAAGAATATGCCGACCATTATGGAAGCCATATGATAAAAAAATCTCATTCAGCGTGTGTTCAGGTTTGGAATGTTTTAATAGAACCGTAATTACGCAAGTTTTGAAAACACTCGACTAGACCCACCTAGCAGCACTACCTCGCCATACCTCCATTTGGCGGGGTTTTTTTTATTCTTAAATCACATTTCCTCATCGTATCATCCATACCCACCGCGAATTTATCTAACAGTTGGTAACTTACTTACTAATAAGACTATTGCAAACTGTGTCCGTAAATATCAAGTTACAGGAGTGCTCATTATTCTGCACTCTGATTTCATATACAAAATACAAAATGCCCAAAATACGGGTATTTCTCACTGCATTTTATTATTTGACATGATAAGTGAGTCCATTACGCAACAGAATTTCATGATCTGCTTGAAAAATTACTGAAAATGTTGCGTGGGGCATACACGTTAAGTATGCTTTACCTTGTGTAAGGTAAGGTTTTAAGATCCTTATACCTGATTTTATAAGGTGGTGTGTGTCTACTTCACCTTGAACACGAACGAATTATAAATAATGGAGGATTTCGCTTTGTTTGCTCACAACAAGAGATTTAAAAATAAAGGTCTGACGCTTGCCTTATGCAGTGCATTCTTTATCACGTCACTCGCCCACGCGGAAGAAGATGAAGTAGGTTTGATCGAGAGTCTTTCCGGCTTCAAATACAATGAAACTAATTTCATGCAATCATTAGGTGTGAAATTCGAAGGTTGGACTGAACTTGGTTTTACCGGAAACGTTAGCAGTGGTTCTGGAACGAATGGTCCGGTTACATTTAATGACCGCCCAAATGAATTTGATTTACACCAAGTTTATGGTGTTATCAGTCGCGACGTAAACAGAGAAACGGATACCTGGAGTTTTGGTTTCCGATTTGATTTATTATATGGAACGGATGCTCGTTTCTCATCGGCATCAAACTTTGACACCAATATCCTTAATAGCACGGGTGATCGTCAATTGGTATTCCCACAGGCTTATGTGGATATTTTCATGCCGATTGGAAATGGTATTACTGCTAGTGTTGGTCATTTCTATACTATTATCGGGTATGAAGTTGTTCCATCAGCTGGTAACTTCTTCTTCTCACGTGCATACACCATGCAATACGCTGAACCTTTCACCCATACCGGTGTATTGTTAGACTATTCTGTAAACGATAACATTACGCTAAAAGGTGGTGTTGTAACGGGTTGGGATGCGCATTTTCATCAACCGGCTAACTTCTTAGGTAGCGTTTCCTATACTACAGATAATGAGCGTACTACCCTGACTGGTTCATTAATTACTGGTGATATTCGAGATGCTGCTGGCACTGGCACTTCCAGTGATGAACGCAATCGTACGCTATATAGTCTTGTGTTAGAACATGACATTACTGATAGATTGCATTATGTTCTGCAGCATGACCATGGCAGAGAAGAATCAAATGGATTCCGTGGCGCAGCACAGTGGTACGGTGTAAACCAATATCTATTTTACGATGTTCTTGATAACTTAGCTGCTGGTGTACGTATGGAATGGTTTCGTGATGATGACGGCACCAGGGGACTTTCTGCACCCGGCATATCTGATAACTATATCGGTGTAACGGGTGGTCTCAATTACACTCCGATCGCTGGTTTAGTTCTACGTCCAGAAGTTAGATATGATCGCTCAACAAAAAATCAAGCATTTCATAACGGCTCAGATAATGATCAAATGCTGATTTCATTGAGTGGTATTTTCCGTTTCTAGTTTTAGATAGCAGGATTGTTTAATCAGGTAGCCGGAGCACCAGCTCCGTCTACCTGACATAAGCATATATGGCACTCAAGCTATTCTGGCGCAAGACAGCACACCAGTTAGAAAGAAATACGCACACTCAAATTAAACTGACGCCCCCTTTTAAATTCACGCGTCACTTCATCACCTTGTTTGACTACAAACTGATCATTTAATAAGTTTCTCATAGTCAACCGCATCGACAACCATTTGTTTATATTTTGGCTTAAAATAAAATCCAACTG
>JAHZIU010000231.1 GCA_022601315.1 Betaproteobacteria bacterium | reverse complement strand
TTATGAACGATTTACTGCAAATGGACCAATTGCATTGCTTCCCTCAGGTGAGGATTACGCTTTGGTTTGGACTGTATCACCAACAGCGGCAAAAGAGATCCTAGCGTTAGATGACGAAACTTTTCTTGCTCGATTACACCAACATTTCGGCGATCGGTTAGGCAAATTTATAAGTGCAGGCAAACGGTCTGGTTTTCCGCTGACACTAAAATATGCAACACCCACGACATCTCAGCGTATTGCACTAGTTGGTAATGCAGCACAAACGTTGCACCCAGTTGCTGGACAAGGTTTTAACCTGGGATTGAGAGATGCGTATGAACTTGCCAATGAGGCACTAATGACATTTAAGTCATGCAAGGAGATTGGCACGCCAGCGATGCTTACAAGATATCGCCAACAACGCAAAATTGATAGCAACGCCGGACGGCTTTTTACTGATTCATTGATCAAACTTTTTTCTAATGACAATCCACTACTAAAACATGCTTGTGGTTTTGGTTTGAGTACATTAGATTGTTTTCCACCCATTAAGCGTTTTGTAGCACGTCGTATGATCTTCGGTGCCAGAGGTTGATTTTGCTAATGATAAAAACAAATAGCGACTGTAATTAGCAGCTCGCTTTTATCATATTTTCTGATAAAGTATTGCTCAGTTAATCATTACACTGTTTTTATGCTGTTTTCTTTTTCGTCACAAATATACCGGTTTTCATGCAAATAGGCACCCATACTCTTAAAAATAATTTGATTGTCGCGCCTATGGCAGGCGTTACTGATCGCCCTTTTCGACAATTATGTAAAAGCATGGGTGCTGGCATGGCAGTGTCTGAAATGGTTACTTGTAATTCTTTGTTATACGGTTCAAAAAAAACGCAACGTCGCGCCAATCACGAAGGAGAAGTCTCCCCTATCTCGGTACAAATTGCTGGTGCAGATCCTGAAATGCTGGCCACAGCCGCACAATATAATATGGACCGTGGCGCACAAATTATAGATATTAATATGGGATGCCCTGCCAAAAAGATTTGTAATGTCATGGCTGGTTCCGCCCTATTACAAAACGAAAAATTAGTTGGCAAAATCCTAGATTCCGTTGTCAGCGCAGTTGACATTCCGGTAACGCTCAAAATTAGAACAGGGTGGGACAAACAGAATAAAAATGCATTATCTATCGCAAAAATAGCTGAAAACGCTGGAATACAGGCGCTCGCTATTCATGGTCGCACACGCGCCTGTGCCTATCGCGGTGATGCTGAGTATGAAACCATTGCAGCAGTAAAAGATGCCATTAAAATACCTGTAATCGCCAATGGTGATATCACATCACCAGAAAAAGCAAAATATATCATGGAGTTTACAAAAGCTGATGCCGTCATGATTGGTCGTGCCGCACAAGGTAGGCCATGGATTTTCCGTGAGATCTCACATTTTCTTGCTACAGGAAACCATCTACCCGCACCAGAGGTTAGCGAAATTCATCGCGTACTTATAGCGCATTTACACGATCTGTATAATTTCTACGGAGAATACTCAGGTGTACGTATCGCGCGCAAGCATATTTCCTGGTATACCAAAGGACTAATTGGTTCAGCAGGCTTCCGTAAGTCAATGAATCAATTGCAAACCAGTGAGCAGCAAATTTCGGAAACAGACAAACTCTTCACTAACCTAGCAAATCATAATCAACGATTAAGTTATAGTAAAAACGAGGGGGTAACTGTTGAATGAATGGGTCGAACAATAATGAAATTGCATCTTGCATACGTACTGCGATAGATAAATATCTAAAAGATCTGGATGGTGAAAAACCTTGTCATATCTATGAAATGGTTATACATAGTGTAGAAAAACCTTTAATTGAGGCAGTCATACGACATACCAATGGCAATCAAACTAAAGCAGCGGAATTGCTTGGTCTCAATCGCAATACCCTGCGAAACAAAATGAAACAATATCATATAAAATAAGGCAATTGAATGAGCATCAAGCAAGCGCTTATCAGCGTTTCAGACAAAACAGGCGTTGTTGATCTGGCACAGGAACTGAACCAACGCGGCATCACAATTATTTCTACGGGTGGAACAGCAAAACTACTACAGAACGCTGGAATTCCTGTCATCGAAATCAGTGACTATACCGGATTTCCTGAAATGCTCGATGGACGGGTTAAGACATTGCACCCTAAGATTCATGCCGGAATTCTGGCGCGCAATGATTTGCCTGAACATCAAATAGCGATGGAAAAATCTTCATTTGCAAATATTGAATTGGTTGTGGTCAATCTCTACCCCTTTAGCCAAACCGTTGCCAAACCTGACTGCAGTCTTGAGAATGCTATTGAAAACATTGACATTGGTGGACCCACAATGGTACGAGCTGCAGCTAAGAATTATCAAAAAGTTACTGTGGTTACAAACCCACAGGATTACACATTGCTACTTGATGAAATGAAAAACAATAATGGTGATGTAGGAATAGCCCGCCGATTCCAATTTGCACAGAATGCATTTTCTCATACGGCTGCATATGATAATACAATCAGTAATTATCTAACTGCGATCGAAGCAGATAACAATCACAAAGATTTTCCTGAGTCACTTAATTTAAATTTTAATATGGTACAAAATCTGCGTTATGGTGAGAATCCGCATCAAAAAGCGGCATTTTACCGTGACAATGTGATGACTAAAGGCAGTCTTGCTTGTTACACGCAATTGCAAGGAAAAGAATTATCATTTAATAATATCGCAGATACTGATGCAGCTTGGGAATGTGTTAAATCTTTTGACAAACCAGCCTGTGTTATCGTTAAACATGCCAATCCCTGTGGCGTTGCAATTGCTGATAACGCTTTTAATGCGTACCAACTTGCACTAGCAACTGATCCCACCTCTGCATTCGGCGGTATTATTGCGTTTAATCAAACTTTAGATCAAGAAACTGCTAAAGCAGTCATTAAACAATTCGTTGAAGTAATTATTGCACCAGAAATAACAAATGATGCGAAGCAAGCACTCGCACAAAAGAAAAATATACGGGTGTTAATATTACCTTTGACAAAAGGACATCATCAATTTGACTTAAAACGTATCGGTGGTGGCTTGCTGGTACAAACACCGGATAGCCATAGTATTTCAGTAGACGACCTGAAAGTTGTAACCAAGTTGAAACCGACACCGCAACAATTAGAAGACTTACTTTTTGCTTGGCGTGTTGCAAAATTTGTAAAATCAAACACGATTGTTTTTTGCAACAACGGTCAAACGCTAGGCATTGGCGCAGGCCAAATGAGCCGCATAGACAGTGCAAAAATTGCATCCATTAAGGCACAACATGCAGGACTTAATCTGGCTGAATCAGTGGTCGCATCCGACGCATTTTTCCCATTCAGGGATGGGCTGGATGTTGTTGTTGCAGCTGGTGCAAAAGCAGTCATTCAACCTGGCGGAAGTATTCGTGATGACGAAGTAATAACCGCAGCAGATGAACAGGGTGTAACAATGGTTTATACAGGTATTAGACATTTCCGACATTAATTTAACTTACAATTATTCATGAAGATACTCGTAATTGGTGGTGGCGGTAGAGAGCATGCTCTGGCATGGAAATTGATTCAATCGCCACGTGTACTTAAGGTATTTATTGCACCAGGTAATGCCGGGACGGCACAAGAACGTGGCCTAGAAAACATTCCGTTGACGGCAATTCCTGACTTAATTGAATTTGCTGGAAAAGAAAATATTGACTTTACTCTTGTTGGGCCAGAGGCGCCACTGGCTGAAGGTATTGTAGATGCCTTTAAAGCCGCCGAATTAAAAATATTTGGTCCTACAAAGAAAGCTGCACAACTTGAAACTTCAAAAACCTTTGCCAAAGATTTCATGCAGCGTCATGGTATCCCCACAGCTGATTATGCGAGTTTTAGTGACCCTAAGCTAGCGCACCAATACATTGACGATAAGCGTACACCAATTGTCATCAAAGCCAATGGTCTGGCTGCTGGCAAAGGCGTTATGATTGCACCAACAATTGAAAGTGCGCATGCAGCAATTGACACACTATTGGTAGAGAAGCATCTAAATGATGCTGGATCGGAAATCATAATTGAAGAATTTTTGGAAGGTATTGAAATTAGCTTTATCGTCATGGCAGATGGAAAAAATGTATTGCCACTTGCCACCAGCCAGGATCACAAACGTCTCTATAATAAAGACTTAGGCCCAAATACTGGGGGCATGGGTGCCTATTCGCCAACACCATTTATTTCTCCCGAAATACATGCCAAGATTATGCGCGAAGTTATCAATCCCGTAATCCACGGAATGCAACAAGAAGATGCAAGTTACATGGGTTTTCTTTATGCAGGCTTGATGCTCACACCGGATAATCAGGTTAAAGTACTGGAATTTAACTGCCGCATGGGTGACCCAGAAACACAGCCAATTATGTTGCGCTTAAAAAGTGATCTCTCGATATTAATTGACCACGCCTTAAACAGCACATTAAACAAGGCTGAAACAGAATGGGATCGTCGTACAGCACTAGGGGTAATTATGGCAGCCTATGGTTATCCTGAGCAAACAAGAAAAGGTGACGTGATTAACGGCCTGCCAGATCGAATCATTCAACAACAAACCGGAGATTTTCATATTTTTCATTCAGGCACCTCCCTGGG
>JAHZIU010000230.1 GCA_022601315.1 Betaproteobacteria bacterium | reverse complement strand
CCACATTCTTCAATCAATAATTATCAATGTAGCACCTGTAAATATCTAAAACTTATATCCCCGATGCAACGCAACTATCCCTGCCGTCATATTAAAAAATTCAACTCGGTCAAAGCCAACTTGTTCCATCATGTCCTTTAATTCTTCCTGGCCAGGATGCATACGGATTGATTCGGCCAAATAGCGGTAGCTGTCTGCATCGTTGGCAAACATTTTACCCATGGCAGGTAGTAGTTTGAATGAATAGGTGTCGTAAACAGGTTTTAAAGGATCCCATACTTTGGAAAACTCCAGCACAATGACTGACCCACCGGGTTTGATGACACGCAGCATTTCTGCCAATGCATTATCTTTATGGGTCATGTTTCTGAGGCCAAAAGCCACGCTAACACAGTTAAAATAATTATCTGGAAATGGTAATTTTTCAGCATCGCATTGTGTGGCGGGCGTGGGTGTGCTTTCATCGATTAAACGATCCCGACCAATTGACAGCATGGAGTTATTGATATCAGTCAACCACACTTCCCCGTCTTTGCCTACTTTCTGCAAGAACAATGCACTCAAGTCACCGGTGCCACCTGCGATGTCCAGCACCTTGTCGCCATTTTTCACGCCACTGCTCTCGATCGCAAAACGTTTCCATAAGCGGTGTAAACCAACGGACATTACGTCGTTCATCAGATTGTATTTTTCAGCAACAGAATGGAAAACATCAGCAACCCTACCCGCTTTTTCTGTTTCAGAAACGGTGTTGTAGCCAAAATGGGTGGTTTTAGTCATGGTAATTTGTTTAATGAGTTAAATGCGGTTATTTGCAAGAATGGTTTTTTACTGCCGCATCGGAATCTGGTGCTCGACTTTCACCCGCTGCTTCAATTCTTTGCAAGTAGTGTTGCCACATTTTATCCTGATTAAGGCCATAGTTATAGAGCAAATCCCAAGAATAAAGTCCTGTATTATGGCCATCTGAAAAATTTGGCTGGATGGCATAGTTACCAACGGGTTCAATATGATTGATATTGACCTCTTTTTTGCCGGTTTGTAACACTTCCTGGCCTGGCCCGTGCCCGCATACTTCTGCCGATGGTGAATGTACCCTTAAAAACTCACATGTGAAATGGAATACTTTCCCATCTGAAAAAGAAATATCAAGCACTCTGGATTTCTGGTGTAATTTAATTTCTGTTGGTTTGGGTGTATTTTTTGTTAAACCAGCCATAAGATGTTTTCGATGTTAAATCATCAAAGAATAATAGATAAACTAATTGATAGCAAATTGCGGCAAAACCATTTGATAGATACAGGAGATCATTTATGGCAGCAAAAATAATGATTGTCGAAGATGAACCAGCCATTCAGGAGTTGATTACCTATAATCTACATCAAACTGGGTATGGAACAATTTGTGCAGAAGATGCTGAAACAGCCACGATACTCATAAACAATGCATTACCTGACTTGGTGTTATTGGATTGGATGCTACCCAAAATGAGTGGCATCGAATTTGCACGACTCTTGCGCAGAGATGAGCGAACGAAATTGATACCAATTATTATGTTGACCGCACGTACAGAAGAAAGTGATAAGATTCAGGGTCTTGAAATCGGCGCAGATGACTACATCACCAAGCCCTTCTCACCACGCGAGTTGGTAGCCCGTATCAACGCAGTACTACGTCGTCGTTCTCCAGAAGTTTCTAGTGAAGTGGTTGCCATAGATGATTTGCGACTGGATCCTACTAACCATCGTGTTAGCGTCGGTAGTAACATCATTGAATTGGGCCCCACTGAGTTTCGCCTATTACATTTCATGATGACACACACAGAACGTGTATATTCACGTGGACAATTATTGGATCGCGTCTGGGGTGACCATATTTTTGTAGAAGAGCGTACTGTTGACGTCCATATTCGAAGACTGCGCAAGGCATTGCAATCAGTCGGCAAAGACAATCTGATTCAAACTGTTAGAGGTTCGGGATATCGCTTTTCTACTGAGTTTGCGGATAATCAACATTATATTAAGTCAGACAAAACGGATTGATCAATGACATAATAAAGCACATGAGTCGTTATTAAATTCAACTGCAGCCCTGTTTGCAATCTTCTTGTAGGATCATTTTAGTGTCTGGATTTTCGCAGCGTTATATCGGTCTTATTTTTCTTATCCTTTTCACCGCAGTGTTATGGGCCATCGTCGGTGCAGTGTATGCACTGATGTTTTTTAGTGCCATGATGTTATGGTCCGTGATTCATCATATACGACACATTGTGAAGCTGGAGCAATGGCTACAATACTCTGACCATACATCGGCCAGCATTCCAGAAGGTGCGGGTGCATGGGACGATGTTTTTGCTTATTTAGCGCGCTATGTACGTACGCATAGTCAAAGTCGACAACAGCTGAGTTTGGCACTGGAACGTATGCAACGGGCAACTTCTGCTATGCCCGATGGTATTGTTATCTTAGATGAGATGAATCGTATTGAATGGTGTAATCCGATTGCTGAACAACATTTGGGCATAAAGCAAGATCTTGACAGTGGTCAGCTAATTATCCATCTGGTTCGACAAATACCTTTTGTTGAATATTTGGCTGCACGAAAATTTAGCAAACCATTAATACTCAGACAAGCACACTACCATCAATTAATTCTAATGCTACAGCTGGTACCCTATGGGTATAAACAAAAATTATTGATCAGCCGTGATATAACTCGTTTTGAGAGACTTGAAACCATGCGGCGGGATTTTATCGCCAATGTTTCACATGAATTGCGCACGCCATTAACAGTTATCGGCGGATTTCTTGAAACGATGTCTGATGAAAATAACGCTGAGCCTGAAATGAACAAGCGTGCATTAGTTTTAATGTCTGAACAAGCCATACGTATGCAAAATTTGGTTGAAGATCTATTAACGTTGTCACGTTTGGAAAATGACCAAAACATTATCAAAGAAAAAGAAATTGACATCTCGGGCTTATTACATGATTTAAAAAATGAAGCAGAATCATTAAGTAATGGCCGCCACCAAATTAAACTGAAAATAGACACAAAAAACCGTCTAATCGGCAGTCAAAATGAATTACACAGCGCTTTTAGTAATCTTGTCAGCAATGCAATTCGTTACACCCCTGCAGGCGGAGAAATTAGTATTAACTGGAAAATAAAGGACAGACGAGGTTTGTTCTTTGTACAAGATAGCGGCATTGGCATTGAACCCGAACATATTCCTCGCCTAACAGAGCGTTTTTATCGTGTTGACAGTAGTCGTTCAAGAGAAACCGGCGGTACCGGGCTCGGGCTGGCAATTGTCAAACATATTGCAACCCGTCACCAGGCACGCTTTAAAATTACCAGCAAAATAGGTGAAGGAAGTCAATTTACAATTCAGTTCCCTACTAAACGCATTATTTCCGACGACAAACAACCAGATTAACGTTTTTTAACTTTTCGTTTAGCGGGTTTCTTTATCGCTTCAGTCTTGCGTGGTTGTTTAATCGTTTCAGTATCAACTGGCTGCTTTATCGCGTCAATACTCGCTTGTCGACCGGCCCATCGCATTGCGACAATGCCAGCAAGAATCATTGGTAATGAAAGCCATTGTCCCATCGTAACGCCTAGCGTAGCAATACTCATGAACCCATCCTCTGGCTCACGATAAAACTCTGCAAAAGAGCGTAACACACCATAACCAATCATAAACATACCAGTTACTGCGCCCATTGCACGTGGTTTGGCCGAGTAAATCCAAACAAGTAAGAAAAGCACAACACCTTCGAGCGCAAATTGATAAAGCTGAGAAGGATGACGCGGCAACTCATCCACATAAGGAAACACCATACCCCACGACACATCGGTTGGGCGTCCCCATAATTCGGCGTTAATAAAATTGCCAATACGACCTGCACCGAGCCCTAATGGCACTAATGGCACAATAAAATCAGTTACCGCCAACCAGTGTATTTTGTACTTGCGCGCCAACAGCATCAT
>JAHZIU010000229.1 GCA_022601315.1 Betaproteobacteria bacterium | reverse complement strand
TTGGTTCGCTATCAATACAATCCACAATAAAATACCCATTACGTTCAAACTGAAAAGAATGCTCTGGTTCTGCTTCACAAAGTGACGGTTCTATATAAGCGGTAATAATTTCTTTGGACGCTGGGTTCAATAATGCTTTGTAATCTTTCTCGCCGCTATCTGGATACGGGTCCGAAAATAATCGATCATACAGCCGCACTTCTGCTAGCTTTGCGTGTTTGGAAGACAGCCAGTGGATATTACCTTTGACTTTACGTTTCGTGGCACCTTCCGTACCACTTTTAGTTTCTGAGTCGTAGGTGCAGTGAATTGCCTCTATTTCACCTGTTAAATTTTTATCTACGCCAACACACTTGACAATATAGCCATAACGCAGACGAACTTCCACACCAGGAGCAAGACGAAAATAACCTTTCGTCGGCACTTCCATAAAGTCATCACGCTCAATATAGAGAATTCTTGATAACGGTACGATGCGTTTTCCCCAGTCCGGATTTTTAGGATGATTAGGTGCAAAACAATCTTCTTCCTGATCTTCAGGATAATTATCGATTATTAATTTTAGAGGCCTCAATATAGCAATACGACGTGGTGCTGATTCGTTCAGATCCTCACGCAGGCAATCTTCCAACACGCCCACATCAATCCATGAATCAGCTTTACTGACACCAATCCTCTCAATAAACTGACGAATCGATTTCGGTGTATAACCCCGTCGACGTACGCCTGCCAAGGTACTTAATCGCGGATCATCCCAACCGTCCACCAAGCCGCCTTCCACCAACTCGATCAATTTACGTTTACTCATGACGGTATATGTCAGATTAAGCCGGGCAAATTCAATTTGTTGTGGATGACAAGGCACTTTACCTTCCAACTGATCCAATACCCAATCATACAATGGCCGGTGATCTTCAAATTCGAGCGTACACAAAGAATGGGTAATTTCCTCCAACGAATCAGAAATACAGTGTGTGTAGTCATACATGGGATAAATACACCATTGGTTACCTGTACGCTGATGATGAATGTGACGAATGCGATAAATAACCGGGTCACGCATATTCATGTTGGGCGAAGCCATATCTATTTTGGCGCGTAACACATATTTTCCATCCGGAAACTCACCAGCTTTCATACGCCGAAATATATCCAGGCTTTCGTCTATCGGTCGATCACGATAGGGACTATTTAAACCGGGACTGGTTAAAGTGCCCCGCTGCTCACGGATTTCATCTGCTGTGAGGCTTTCTACATACGCTTTTCCTTGTGTAATTAAGTATTCTGCAAACTCATATAGTTGATCAAAATAGTCCGATGAGTAATGCAGATGTCGTCCCCAATCAAAACCTAACCAGGACAAATTCTCACAGATAGCGTCAACATATTCCTGCGCTTCTTTCTCGGGATTGGTATCATCAAAACGCAAATGACACACGCCGTTATAATCATGCGCAATACCAAAATTCAGACATATACTTTTGGCATGACCAATATGTAAATAACCATTCGGTTCTGGCGGGAATCTTGTCTCGACACGCTGATTCCATTTGCCAGAACGATTATCTTCATCAATAATGCTGCGAATAAAATTAGAAACAACCACGTTGGTTGACTCATTGGTTTCTGATTTATCTTTCAAGGTAGTCTCTCGGAATATGATTGATGCAGTTCGATTAAATACTGATTATAACGACGAACGATTGAAAATCCACTAAAACACTTTAGGAAATATAAATGGTTCTGATCCTGCTATCCATTGCTGGCATTCTTTATTTTGCATTGCAACTAGAGGATAGATTTAAGATTCCTTCACCACTTGGAATAATCAGTCTTTCATTTTTCTTCCATTACTTCTTTCATGCTTCACCACTTTTTACCAGCAACCCAGAAGATTTCGCTGCATTGGTGCTGTTTTTATTACCGGTTCTATTAATCTCTGATTCTCTTGAACTCACCGTACAGGATCTTAAAGAAAATGGCTTGAGTTTATTTTATTTGTCCGTAGTGGCCGTTGCACTATCTGTATTAACTGCTATTTTCACCGCCGATCTTATATTCGCCGACTATCATTTATCTTCAGCAGCAGTGATTATATTATTCGCCATGGTATTGGCAACTGACCCTGTCTCAGTTGTCAGTATTTTCTCAAAATTCTCATTACCGCACCGACTAAAAATTCTTGCAGAAGGCGAAAGCCTATTTAATGATGCAACAGCTTTAATCATATTTGCATTTATCGGGCTTTATGCCCTGGATGGAAGCGATATCACTTTGGGCTATGTATCAGAAACCAGTGTCATAGTCATTCTAGGCTCTGCCGTGTTAGGAATTTTCACTGGTTATATTGGTTTGCTTGTCCTCAAAACAACGGAAAATCGAATCGCTGAGATACTGGTGATACTTTGCACAGGCTATGGCGCTTTTGAAATAGCAGAACATTTTTATACATTGCTTAATTTATTTGGCGGCCATTCCCACATGCATTTATCAGGCATCTTGTCTTGCATTTTCGCAACAATCACTGTTCAACATATGATGGCAAAGGCTCTGGATCAGGACGCGAAACAACTTGATGTCGTCGAAGAAGCAGTACAACAAGAAGCACAAAATAAAAAACCATCCCGCAGACTCATAACAAGTCTACTAAAGCGAATCAAAGCCACCGTTGAAGAGCGTGACCGGTATATTCGAACCAAGGAAGATATTCAGTTATTGGCAATCATCGCCAATACAGTTTTATTTGTCGCAATGGCTGAAATTGTTGACATCAAACTATTGTGGCAATACAAAGTAGAGATTTTAGGTATGTTCTTGGCGACCACAATTATTCGCGCTGTGATGACGGGAAAATTCGCCATTATTACCAATCAAACTACGAAAATGACAAGTGTAAATTTTCGTTGGTGGGGTGTCCTCACCTTTGCAGGTATCAAGGGAGGCTTGTCAATTGTCATGCTGATGATGATCCCCCCTACATTTGAGCACCTACAAATGTTCCAAGCTGTAGTTATTGGTGTCATTCTATTGTCTACCTTTATTTATTCAGCGATTCTCATCACCATCATTACCAAAAATAAGCAGGCATTTACTTTAGAAATGGAGGCAGAAATCAAAGCTCACCACCAAAAAAATTAATTCACATTTCATAATCAACAGGCGATTCTGTGTTTGACTTTTAATCATCTCTAGCATAGAATTGCCGGCTCTCTTTGAATACGCAGGACAGGTTTTCGTGAAAACATTTTCAGCCAAGCCGCACGAAGTAAATCATGACTGGTTTGTCATTGATGCAACCGATAAAGTACTCGGACGACTCGCATCAGTGATTGCACATCGTTTACGAGGCAAACATAAGTCTATTTATACGCCACATGTTGATACAGGGGACTATATTGTTGTCATCAATGTCGACAAGCTACGCGTTACCGGCAACAAATCAGAAGACAAAATATATTATCGCCACAGCGGTTACCCAGGCGGATTATATGAAACAAACTTCAAAAAAATGCACGCACGTTTTCCTGGTCGCCCACTTGAAAAAGCAGTAAAAGGTATGTTACCTAAAGGGCCACTCGGTAACGCCATGCTTAAAAAACTCAGAATTTATGCAGGTGGTATGCACCCACATGCAGCACAGCAACCACAAACACTTGAGGTTAGAGCTTAAAATATGAGCACTCAATATAATTATGGAACTGGTCGACGTAAAAGTGCTGTTGCACGCGTTTTTATTAAGTCCGGCACAGGCGCAATCGTAATTAACAACAAACCAGTCGATGAATTTTTTTCTCGTGAGACTGGACGCATGATTGTACGCCAACCTCTCGAATTAACAGAAAATCTCACATCATTCGACATCATGGTTAATATCCATGGCGGTGGTGAATCGGGTCAAGCTGGCGCGGTTCGTCATGGCATTACACGTGCACTCATTGATTATGACGCAACACTTAAACCAGTACTCAGTAAAGCTGGATTGGTTACACGTGATGCACGAGAAGTCGAAAGAAAGAAAGTGGGTTTACGTAAAGCGCGGCGTCGCAAACAATTTTCTAAACGATAAAATTTTATCTACAATAAAAGCCGCCTTTATTATGGCGGCTTTTTTGTTTTATACGATAGAATTTTTACTCTAAACCTAAATTGTCAACTGGACGCACAACCGTACTACAAGAAACAAGTAAACAATTTATGAACTCTTTTGAAATGGGCAAGACATATATCACAACCACTGAAATATTGAAATGGAGTCACCATGATTAATGTAGGTATCGTTGGTGGAACAGGTTATACAGGCGTGGAATTACTACGCCTGCTAGTACAGCACCCTGAAGTAAATATCCAGGTGATTACTTCACGTAGTGAAGCAGGTATAGAAGTAGCTGAAATTTTTACTAACCTAAGAGGACATATTAACCTCAAATTCAGCGACCCTGCCGAATCAATGCTTGACACATGCGACCTTGTTTTCTTTGCCACACCCAATGGTACTGCTATGCAGCAAACTGAAGCTTTGATAAATGCCAACGTCAAAGTGATCGATCTGGCCGCAGATTTTCGTATTAAAAGTATCGTTGAATGGGAAAAATGGTATGGCATGAAGCATGCGTGTCCAGATTTAGTATCTGAAGCAGTATACGGCTTACCTGAAGTCAATCGCACTCAAATAAAAACTGCTCGATTAGTAGCAAACCCCGGTTGCTACCCAACGGCCGTACAGCTTGGCTTCCTACCTCTGATAGAAGCCGGTATCGTCGATATAGATCATCTTATAGCGGACGTGAAATCAGGGGTTTCTGGGGCAGGCAGAAAGGCAGCAGTTCATACACTACATGCTGAAGCTTCCGACAATTTCAAGGCCTACAGCGCATCAGGACATCGCCATCTGCCAGAGATCACACAAGGATTGTCTAATATTTCCGATAAACCCGTAGGTTTAACATTTGTACCGCATCTTGTGCCAATGATTAGAGGTATCCATGCAACGCTCTACGCGACATTAACGAAGGATATTGATCTGCAAAAACTCTATGAGGAACGTTATGCTGACGAAGCATTTGTTGATGTTTTACCTCATGGAGAACACCCAGAAACCCGCTCTGTACGTGGCTCTAATTTATGTCGCATTGCAGTGCATCGACCTCAAAATAGCAACACTGTTGTTATCCTATCGGTTACTGACAACTTGGTAAAGGGCGCAGCAGGACAAGCGATACAAAACATGAATCTAATGTTTAACTTGCCTGAGACAATGGGCATCAATCAGGTTCCATTACTACCATAGAACACTGACAATTATATCGAACCTTATTAATGCTACAGCATCTCATATCTAATGAAATTTAAAACAAACAAATTGATAGACACAGAATATATAAAGTATATTCCGGCCTATCCGATATATCCTAGATAGGCCTTGGTACTTTGGTTTAAATTACTACAACTTTAAATCTATAGAGTTTCATACTTGAGTAAACTAATTAATAAAAATCCTGGAATTTCATCTTCTCGTGTCGTGGTTCGCCCACATATTCCCTGGTATTTACGTTTGTTCGTCATAGTTATTGCTGGCCTACTATTGTTAATATTGTCTTGGGGAATGTATGAAGCAGGTAGCAGATCAATTATTCCTAAAGATGAAATAGCCCAAGAAAAGCTGGATCAACTATTTGACTCTGGCACTTGCTTACCAGAAGATCGAAAAGAATTATGTATACAACTTGCTGGATTAATACGGCAGTTACAAATTAAACAAACAACGAGTGAAGATCTTACCAAGAAAGTCAAAATACTTGGCACCGAAAATAACCACTTGAAAGAAGAATTGGCTTTTTTCCAGCACCTCATGTCAGGTAATGCAAAAATTGACCATGATGTATCTATCTATCGCTTTATTTTGAAGCCAGAGTCAACAACCGGGCTATACCGCTATTCCATTTCATTAGCCCAAGGGGGACAGCGACCCACTGATTTTAGCGGTACTCTAAAATTCTCAATCAATCTGAATAAAAACAATAAAAACTTAAGCGTACCACTAACTAATAAAGAAACAAAAGATCAAGACTTCCCTGTAAACTTCAAGTTCTTTCATAAAATAGAAGAAAACTTCAAACTTCCGCCTGATACTATTGTAGAAAGCCTACAAGTCCAGGTTTTTGAGAAAGATGCTGATACCCCAATACTAACTCAATCGATTAAACCATCTTTGTGAGAACGTAAAATGTTTGGACGTAAAAAGAAAAACAAACTTCACAACCACATTGATACACTCATTGGCATAAAAACACATATTAATGGGGACATCAATTTCACTGGCGGGTTGCGGATAGACGGCCATGTTAACGGTAATATTACAGCTACAGAAAACGAGCAATGTACACTAGTACTCAGCGACCAAGGTAGTGTAGAAGGCGAAATTCAGGTTGCCAATGTCATTATCAACGGCACTGTATCAGGCCCCATCCACGCATCAGAATATCTGGAGCTACAAACTCAAGCCAAAGTCTTTGGTGACGTGCACTATGGCACAATGGAGATTCATCTCGGTGCTTCAGTTGAAGGAAAAATGATTCATCAAGACAAAGACAAAGTACAACCTGAAAAAATGGTACCATTAATCTCTAATACACCAGACTAACTAACATTCTAAGATCAGAAAAAGAACTCGGGTCATTTTCTATTCAACCAGAAATTTTAAAAGCATTCAATATGAGTACGACAACAGAACACGATACAACCGCACAAGCAAATGGCGCACTATTATTTACTGACAGCGCTGCATCCAAGGTTAAGCAATTAATTGAGGAAGAAGGAAACAATAATCTGAATCTCCGTGTGTTTATCAGCGGCGGTGGATGCTCTGGCTTTCAGTATGGGTTTACATTTGATGAATCAGTTAATGAGGATGATACCGTCATGGAAAAAAATGGCGTAAAACTATTAGTTGATGCAATGAGTTTCCAATACCTCATTGGCGCCGAAATTGATTACCTGGAAAATTTACAAGGCGCCCAATTCATTATCAAGAATCCTGGCGCTACAAGTACTTGTGGCTGCGGCTCTTCATTCTCTGTCTAATAGTTCAAGGTTTATACGGGATAAATAGCGCCTAAAATCCGTTCCCCTTGCGCACCCGAAACTGCGGCCAGATTGATTGCTTTACCCAATAAAGCTTGTTGGGCCAACCAAGCAAAAGCATAGGCCTCCACCCAATCCACAGCAACACCAAGCTCATCAGTTAGCGACACTTTCCTAGTCTGCAATGCTTCTCTTAAACGTTCGACAAGTAATATATTATGTGCTCCACCACCGCAAATATAAATCTCTTTTACAGCAACACAATCTCTTTGTATTGAATTTGCAATTGCATTCACCGTTACTTGTAGCAATGTGGCCTGAACATCCACCGGCACTTCATCTCCTGACAAATGACTCTCCAGCCATTCAATGTTAAAGAAGTCTCTACCAGTACTTTTAGGCGGCGCAAGTGAAAAATACTTTGTCGCCATTAGCTTCGCAAATAAATCAGGAATAATTTTTCCTTGAGCCGCCCAGCCACCACCTTTATCATACGATTGTCCTGTATGACGTAAACACCAAGCATCCAACAACAAGTTGCCAGGACCGCAATCAAAACCAATCACTGCCCGGCCAGGATCAAGACAAGAGATATTTGCAATACCGCCAATATTTACAATAGCACGTGAAATATTAGTACTCTTGAAAATCGCTTGATGGAAAGCAGGAACTAAGGGTGCACCTTGCCCACCTGCCGCAATGTCTCGACTTCTGAAATCAGCAACTACTGTAATTTTAGTTAACTCAACTAATAACGCTGCGTTAACCAACTGTATTGTGTAATTCCTCTCAGGTTCGGGGCAATGACGCACAGTTTGTCCGTGGCAACCAATGGCAATCACTTGCTCAGGTGCAACATTACTTTGTCTTAATAATTTGAAAACTGCCTCGGCATAAAGATGGGATAATCGGTTACTCATAAGTGCAGCACGGTTTAACTCATCGTCACCCAACTGATGTAATGCTAATAGTTTTGAGCGCAGCGTTTCATCATATGGAATAAAGAAAGTCTGCTGCAGTTCCGGGAACACTCCACTAAAATCTGCCAATACCACATCAATACCATCCAGACTTGTACCTGACATGACACCAATGTAGTAATTAGGCTTCAATTGTGAATCAGCCCCACTTCTGGAATTTAATTTAAAGAAGCAAAATGGGTATTTCGCATAATGGTTAAACGAGCAACCAATTGTTTGGTTTCTCTATGGAAATGCTGCAAATCCCTTTTAGCAATTGGCGGTGCTGTCGGCAAGATAACCTTTGATGGGTCACGCTGCACGCCATCCACACGTAATTCATAATGTAAATGTGGACCGGTGGCCATACCCGTTGCACCAACATAGCCTATGATATCTCCCTGGCTAACACGTGAGCCTTTTTTTTGCCCCTTAGCGAATCGCGACAAATGCCCATAGGCCGTTTCATATTTCCCTCTATGCTTAAGAATAACAATATTACCGTACCCTCTTTGCGACCCAGAAAACTGAACGATACCATCTGCCGTAGCCTTAACAGGTGTACCTGTTGGAGCCGCATAGTCTATACCCCTATGGGCGCGCCATTCTTTTAGCACTGGGTGGAATCGTGAATTTGAAAAACCTGAGCTGATACGAGAAAACGTTAACGGTGAACGCAAGAAAGCTTTACGCAGACTCTCACCTTCTGGCGTGTAATAGCCCCCATTGCCATTAGATGACTGAAAATATACTGCATTATGTGACTTACCCTTATTAACAAATTCAACCGCTAAAACACGACCACTTTTAGCATGCTCACCATTATTATCGCTCAGTGTTTCATAGACAATTGTAAAACGATCACCCTCACGAATATCCCGATAGAAATCAATGTCTGAGGCAAATATTTCAGGAAGCTGCATTGCAATATTGTTAGGAATACCAGCACTGTCAGTTGCCCCAAATAATGAATTCTTAACAACACCAGATTTCATATGAATTTGAGAATCAAGCTCAATGGCTTGTTCAGACATTTTAAATTCCTGATCAATTTTCTCCATCAGGAATAATTCTTCATTACCGAAAAAATAACGTAATATTAATAGCTCACCATTCGCTGTAGTTTGCGCGTATACTGTTTTACCCGGTCTTAATTGACGCATTGCACGGCTATCACGGGCTGCCTTAAGAAAAGCTGCTGCATCTTGTTTCCTAACATCTAAGCGGGTCAAAATTGCCGCAATTGTATCACCACGCCGTATACTTTCCTGGTGCCAGAAAGTATGATTATGTCCTGTTTCTGCAACGATATCTGGAATGGACAAATCTCGTATAATTTCTTCTATCTGGATTTGTTCCAATGAAGGCGTGTTAGGTGCAATGCCAAATGCTGTGACAATACCAAATAATGGTATGCTGGATATGACAATCAGCCATCGCAATGTTTTTTTTGTTAGTCTTGAGGATTTATGAGCTAGAATTCCCTTTTTACGGCGGATCGGCATAAATAGCATAATGAGTATGTTTCTCCTATCAATTCTAGATACTTTAAGTCTAGCATGAAAAAGGCCTGACTAGTACCAAGGTACAATTGAAAATCAATAAAACGTCTGAAACCCGCAAAACTTAAGCTTAATAAGAACATTTTTATCTATTGTGAACAAATCAATACAAACGAATCTTGAAATTATAAAACGTGGCAGTCACGAGCTATTAGTAGAAAAAGAGTTGGAAACCAAACTTATTTCCGGTCGCCCATTACGGGTTAAAGCCGGATTCGATCCGACTGCGCCGGATTTACATCTAGGTCATGCCGTTTTATTAAACAAACTGCGCCAACTACAGGACATGGGGCATCAGATCCTTTTTCTAATTGGTGATTTTACGGGTATGATCGGCGACCCAAGCGGAAAAAACGCTACTCGTCCGCCATTAACACGCGAACAAATTACAGAGAATGCAAAATCTTATACTACGCAAGTATTTAAGATATTGAAACCAGAACAAACCGAGGTCGTATTCAACTCAACTTGGATGAATGAATTCAATGCCGCTGATCTAATTAAGCTCGCAGCCACACATACAGTTGCACGCATGCTGGAACGGGATGATTTTGACAAACGCTACCGCAATAATCAGCCCATTGCAATTCACGAGTTTCTATATCCACTAATCCAAGGTTATGATTCCGTAGCACTAAAAGCTGACCTTGAACTGGGCGGAACCGATCAAAAATTTAATTTGTTAATGGGGCGGGAATTACAAAAACATTTTGGGCAGCCCCAACAATGCATACTGACAATGCCTTTACTGGAAGGACTTGACGGCACTAACAAAATGTCCAAGTCTTTAAATAACTATGTAGGCATTACAGAAAGTCCAAAAGAAATATTTGGCAAATTAATGTCTGTCTCAGATCAATTAATGTGGCGCTATATTGAACTACTTTCTTTTGTATCACTTGACACCATACAAAAATGGCAACAAGAAGTTAAAACCGGAAGAAACCCACGAGATATAAAAGTAAACTTTGCTCAAGAAATTGTCACCCGCTTCCATGACCAACAAGCGGCAGAAATCGCACTTACTGACTTTGAGCTACGATTTAAACGGGGCGCGCTACCTGACGACATTCCTGAACAAACTGTTCAATCTGACGGCACCACGCTACCCTTAACGCAATTATTAAAACAAACTGGACTTACTTCCAGTACCAGCGAAGCATTGCGCATGATTGGCCAGAATGCTGTCAAAATAAATGGCGAAAAAGTGGAAGATAAAACGATCACAATACCTCGCGGTGAAACAATTATCGTTCAAGTAGGCAAACGAAAATTTGCTAAAGTTAACGTTGTTTGAGACAACAAAAAACAACTCAGACGCTTGCTCATAAAATCGGACAATCCATTTATTGTTACTTATATACAAAAACGACTGGCTCAAAGCCATAAAGCAAGATATAATTGCAGATTAGCTAGATTCAGACATTCATCTATTTTTAGCTTCATGCTTCATCGTTCCTGGCCTTCCTTTCAAATTTATAAAGTTTTTTTGGGGATTGTGCAGAAAATCTGGTTAGCAGCGATGTTTTATATGCGCTAGCACAGCAGCTCTTATTTTGCTCAATTGTTTTCAAGCTGTCATTCCATGCTTGTGCGTGTCATTTTTTTATTTTTTAGGAAAAAAACGTGTCCTTTGAAGACCTAAAGTTACACCCCCTCATTATCAAAGCACTTACCGAAGCAGGTTACCACACACCAACCCCAATACAAAAACAAGCCATACCGGAACTGCTGTCAGGATTTGATGTCATGGCATCCGCTCAAACGGGAACAGGCAAAACCGCAGCATTTATGCTGCCCGCATTACATCACTTAGCAACACCATCTAAAATTCACAGTCGTGGACCACGCGTTTTAGTATTAACTCCAACTCGCGAGCTGGCGCTTCAAGTATCTGAAGCAGCCAA
>JAHZIU010000228.1 GCA_022601315.1 Betaproteobacteria bacterium | reverse complement strand
GCACCCATACGCTTCGCTAAAAGCGCAGCCATAATATTGTTTTCATCGTCATTAGTCAGCGCACAAAACATATCCATCTCAGCAATATTTTCACTTTCAAGCAATTTCTCATCAGTCGCATCCCCATGTAGCACTAGGGTGTTGTGTAACTCTGATGCGAGGCGCTTACAGGCTTGATAGTTATGTTCGAGAATTCTAACTTGATAATCCTGCTCCAGACTTTCACCCAAGCGCCTGCCAATTTTTCCACCGCCAGCAATCATTACCCGTTTAACGGGTTTATCCATATTCCGCAATTCTCGCATCACGATCCGAATATCTTCTTCTGCAGCGATAAAGAACACTTCATCCTCTGCTTCAATAACTGTGTTCCCTTCAGGAATAATAGGACGATTTTTACGAAAAATTGCAGCCACCCGCGTATCAACATTAGGCACATGCTTACGTAACTCTTGCAACTGCTGACCTACCAAAGGACCGCCATATAATGCCCTTACAGCTACTAAACTTACTTTACCTGCAGCAAAATCAAGCACCTGCAATGCTTCAGGAAATTCGATTAGCTTTTCAATGTAATCAGTAAGAATTTGTTCTGGGCAAATGACAAAATCAACACAAAAATTGTCTGCTGAAAAAATTTCTGGGTGCGCATCATATTCAGATGATCGAATACGTGCAATTTTTGTCGGGGTATTAAACATTGTGGCGGCGAGCTTACAAGCCACTAAATTTGTTTCATCATGCTCAGTCACAGCAAGCACCATGTCGGCATCTTCTGCGCCCGCCCTAGCCAATATTGACGGATAAGAAGCATTACCAACTACTGTGCGTAAGTCTAGCCGATCCTGCAATAATGCCAAGCGTTCTGAATCGACGTCCACCATGGTAATGTCATTGGCTTCACTCACCAAACTTTCAGCAACAGATGAGCCAACTTGACCAGCGCCCAGTATGATGATTTTCAATTAAGTTCCACTTTCTACTATATATACACAATGGTATTTATAAAACCCCATCTCCGCTTTACTGATGTGTTCGCACCCAATCACGCCATTGCATAAATAAATCGGCGTTCAATGCAGCAATCACCGAACGTTCCCAGGGTGGGCCAGCCCAATAATCATCTTGATTCAAACCACACATCTGCCCACCCGCTTCTGCAAGAATTAAAGCGCCGGCTGCATAATCCCAAGGTTTTTGTCCGCCATGCAGGTATAAATCAAAATAACCTGCGGCGGTATAGCACCATTCTAACGCACAGGCACCGTAGTTACGCTGGGAAGCAAATGGCGGGTAAGCGGCAACCTGTTCGGATAATTTTCGATCTAGCCGCTTTAAATCAACATTGGCCATAGCATTGGGTAATGCAGGCACGTCTTTTCTTAATGGCAATATCTGACCATTTAAAAACGCGCCGCGCCCCTTCTCGGCATAAAACATCTCATCTGATACGGGGTTATAAATCACCCCCAAAACACTTTTACCCTGCCTCATCAACGCGACAGAAATAGCAAAATAAGGTAAACCATTTAAAAAATTCGACGTGCCATCAATAGGATCAACACTCCACAAACCTGTCTCACCCTTCAACCATAGTGCTTCTTGCTCGAGTTTGGACATCTCCTCTGCCATTACAGCACCTGGATAAATCTTTTGCAACTTTTCAACCAATGCTTGCTGAACAATCAAATCAGCTTCTGAAAACAAACTTCCATCCGCTTTTTCTTGTCGATCCACCAACAAATAACGCGGCATTATTTCCTGTTGCGCTACTGTCCGCACAGCAGCGATTACTTCATCGAGCATTCTTAATCCGTGCGCCACTTGATTGAGCATCCCATACTTGGGATTTGTTCTGTTGGACCTTGGCCTGTCTTTGCAACCTGCAACATGCCCTCTAACAAATCACGCCGTACATCAGCAGGTGCCGCTTCTTTGCGGGAAGCGTCTAAGCGCCCACGATATTGCAGCTCCAGCTTACTATTAAAACCAAAAAAATCGGGTGTACATACCGCACCATATTGCTTAGCCACACCTTGTGTTTCATCCCATACATAAGGAAATGGATAGTTAAACTGTTTAGCGATTAAGGCCATATTCTCAAACGAATCTTCTGGATAATCAGCGGGGTCGTTAGACATAATAGCAATTGCATTAACACCATGTCGAGCCAATTCGGTAACATCACGGACAATACGGTCTTGTACTGATTTAACATAAGGACAATGGTTGCAAATAAACATAACCAACAATCCGTTCTCTCCTTTAGCCGATGCTAAATTATGACGCTTTCCATCCACGCCTAACAGATCAAAATCAATCGCTTTCCAACCAAACTCACAAACAGGTGTTTCCAAACTTGCCATATTTATTTTCTCCCTACACTTAATGATATTTCAGTCAATGATGATGCAATAATTCAGACAAATCATGCATATTTTTATTCATCCGCCCTACATGATAAGAATTATCATGCGGTAAGGTTAGATACTTGATATGTTATATTATCATGAGTCGACTCTTTGAAATGATTACTCGCTAACCTCAGACTTTATCATGCCACCCCGTTTTTATATTAATAAAGCCATCGACACAGGGCAAGTCATTGAATTACCATGCGATACAAGACATTATGCCACACGGGTATTGCGACTAAAAACGCATGACAAAATCATCTTATTTAATGGAATGGGTGGTGAATTCTCAGCCAATATTATCAATATTAAAAAATCAAACATAAAAATTTTAATTGACCAGCATCATGATTCTGAATTTGAATCGCCTCTTAATATCGAATTAGCCCAAGCAATTTGTACCAATGAGAAAATGGATTGGATTATACAAAAAGCGGTAGAACTTGGTGTCACTCGCATACAACCCATTAGCACTAATCGTAGCGTTGTTCGCCTTTCCGCTGAACGTGTGGAGAAACGACTGCGGCATTGGGAGAAAACCATTGTTTCCGCATGCGAGCAATGTGGCCGAAATCATCTGCCACCGGTGCTTTCAGTCCTATCATTAGCAGACTGGTTAAGTAATAAAAAAACCGAGCAAGGCGATCAGCAATTTAATTTTATGTTATCCCCGACAACCGAAAAAACATTAAGCAATTACCCCCGTCCTGCTTCTGATGCAAAAATATTGCTTGCTGTTGGGCCTGAAGGCGGCTTCACTTCAGAAGAAGAAAAGAATTTCTTACATACTGGTTTTACCCCCGTACGATTAGGACAGCGTATACTCCGAACTGAAACTGCTGCAATGGCTGCAGTGGCAGCCATGCAGACACTTTGGGGTGATTTCTAACTTATACAGAAATACCAGCCAATTCTGAATTACTTACAGCTAGAAAAATGAAGCATACTAATCATTTCGTATCCTGGTTCCGCTCAGTTGCGCCCTATACGAACGCATTCCGCGGAAAAATCTTTGTCATTGCGTTTAGTGGTAACATGGTCACCGACCAGAAATTTGTCGATTTCATTCATGATATCAATCTATTGGCCAGCCTTGGTGTGCGTCTGGTATTGGTACATGGCGCACGTCCGCAAATACAAGCAAGATTAGATGAATGCCAACTATCTAGCCAATTTGTTAAGCAAACACGCGTCACTGATACGACCACACTGCAATGCGTCAAAGAATCGGTCGGGCGTGTACATATTGAAATCGAAGCGCTACTTTCCATGGGGCTGGCCAATACGCCGATGGCGAATGCCTCAATCCGCGTGGCCAGCGGAAATTTTGTAACGGCCTGTCCATTTGGCGTCATTGACGGTGTTGATTTAATGCATACCGGGAAAGTTCGTAAAATTAATGCCAACGCCATTCACACTCATCTACAGCATGGTGAAGTGGTATTAACTTCGCCATTGGGTTATTCACCAACCGGGGAAATCTTTAATCTGACTTTTGAGAATGTTGCAACAGAGATAGCCATCGCACTCAATGCTGAAAAACTAATTTTTCTTTTGGATACGCCTGGTGTAGGAGATAGCACAGAAGAAGTGAAAGTATCAGCGGAAAACACAAACGCACTACCACGCGAACTAACGGTTGCCGATTGCAAATCCCTACTAGATCCGCAGTCTCAAACAACAACACAGTTGGCAGATGAAATTAAAAGCTTTCTTGATTGCGCAATCAACGCTTGCGAATCTAATGTCACACGTACACATCTGATAAGCCACGATACTGATGGCGCAATACTAAAGGAATTATTCACACATAACGGCATCGGTTGCATGGTGTCTCAAAACACATTGCAATCACTGAGAAACGCCAAAATAGAAGATGTAGGCGGCATTTTGCAATTAATAGAGCCACTGGAAGCTGAAGGTGTACTGGTCAGGCGTAACCGTGAATTACTTGAAATCGAAATTGAGCATTTTATTATTTTTGAGCATGACGGCATCATTATCGGCTGTGCAGCGCTTTATCCTTTTCCCAATGAAGGTGTTTGCGAACTCGCATGCTTGGCGGTACATCCTGATTACCGTAACACCGGGCATGGCAATCGACTTCTCAAAGACATTGAAGCCCGAACCATTGCACTAGGCATACAAACCCTATTTGTCCTAACCACCCAAGCTACACACTGGTTTATTGAGCATGGCTTTCTAGAAACCACACTTGCTGAATTACCTAAAGAAAAACAAGACTTATACAATTATCAGCGTTGTTCGAAAGTTTATGTCAAATGTTTGTTGCAGGAACCATGAACCTGCATACTATTTGGTTTTTTGACTTTTTAGACT
The DNA here is from genome assembly GCA_022601315.1 of Betaproteobacteria bacterium. Lineage (GTDB taxonomy): Bacteria > Pseudomonadota > Gammaproteobacteria > Burkholderiales > Nitrosomonadaceae > Nitrosomonas. Next base: position 4,615 of record JAHZIU010000228.1, on the reverse strand, counting down.
ATCGGCAACGTATCCCGGTTGAAAGCAAGTTTTGGCAAGACAAAAACGGCTACAACCTGAATTACATTCGGGAAAAAACAGCGCGCACTAGCGAAGCATGGATCAATAGCATCTTTCTGGTTATGAACTTGATGGTGTGTTGAAAGTTTTTATCTGGCTTCGTACATACAGCTGTAAATATTGTCTATTGATGTTTACAGTTACAACTATCAGCACAATAATCTTCCAGAACAAAACAACTATTCAACCCGAATTTTTTGCTTAAAAGGTTTACTCACCCGCACGAAATAGACATAATTGCAGCCAATTTTCGAAAAGACTTCTGGAGAACACAATGGCAAAAATGGTTAAATGTATTAAACTCGGCCGCGAAGCTGAAGGCTTGGATTTTCAAACTTATCCGGGAGAATTAGGTAAACGTATTTTTGAGAATGTATCAAAAGAAGCCTGGCACGAATGGATTCAACATCAAACCATGCTGGTGAATGAAAACCGTTTGAATCTTTCGGATGCCAAAGCACGCAAATATCTTGCAGAACAGTTAGAAGCACATTTCTTTGGATCTGGCGCAGAGCAACCCGTTGGCTATGTGCCGCCTGAACAGTAAATTTTGTTGCGCAGCAACAAAGAGAAACGGTAGATTATTAGTCGAACAGGCATTGAGAATACATGCATACAGAAATTGAACTAAAATTATGCCTGCCACCACAGTCTGTTGGCGAATTAAAATCCTTACCGTTACTGCAAAACTATAGTATCTCTGAACCAACAACCCAAAAACTTTATACCATCTACTACGACACACCCGATTTTGCACTAAGAAATGAGCGCATAGCGCTACGTTTACGTAAAATTCAAAACGAATGGGTCCAAACGATCAAAGGAGGCGGCACTGTTTCGGCAGGACTCCATCAGCGTCAAGAATGGGAATGCCCTGTTCTCAGTGACCAACCGGACTTTTCTAAAATTACGGATCCTTACCTGATTAAATTATTTGCAGATAAAAACCTACGTCAGCAACTACGATCAATCTTCGTTACGGATTTCACACGCACGACATTTCGACTACTTTTCATGGAGAATTGCAACATTGAATTCTGCATCGATCAAGGAGAGATTACTGCGGGCCAACGCACTCATCCGATTTGTGAAATAGAGCTTGAGTTGAAGTCGGGAACATCGTCACAACTCCTGCAATTTACTACACTAATGGAAAATCAGTGTTCATTTCCACTGAAGCGTGAAAACAATAACAAATCAATGCAAGGCTATGCGCTATATATGGAAAATAACACAACGACTAAATGACAAGACAAAAAATAGATAGGTTGCAAGATTTTTTATGCGACTTACAACTGAAAGAAATTTATATACTTTCAGAGAGATCCTTGAGAAGGATACTTGCCAAATCATATAGATTAGCTGCACGATTATAAATTATCGTCGCAGCCAATCTTATATAAGAATTTTACATCATTCTATTTAATAACCGCGTCCAGCTCACCCTTTGCATATCTGCTCACCATACCATCTAACTGGATTGGTTTAATCTTTCCAGCCTGGCCTGCACACCCAAAGGATTCAAAGCGGGCTTTACAAATATCTTTAGCTGCTGCTGTTGCTTCCAGCAAGAATTTGCGAGGGTCAAAATTGCTCTTGTTGTGTTCTAAATGACGACGAACTGCACCAGTCATTGCCAAGCGAATATCGGTATCAATATTAATTTTACGTACACCGTTCTTAATGCCCTCTTGAATTTCTTCGACAGGCACGCCATAGGTTTCTTTCATATCACCACCGTATTGGCGAATAATTTCCAGCCAATCTTGTGGCACTGAGCTAGAACCATGCATCACCAAATGAGTATTTGGAATTCGTTGATGGATTTCCCGAATGCGCTCGATCGCAAGAATATCGCCTGTGGGCTTACGAGTAAATTTGTAGGCGCCATGTGAAGTTCCAATCGCAATTGCCAATGCATCAACACCGGTCTTTCTCACAAAATCAGCAGCTTCTTCAGGGTCTGTTAATAACTGGTCATGCGAAAGCTTTCCTTCGGCACCATGGCCGTCCTCTGCTTCACCCATACCAGACTCCAACGATCCTAGACAACCCAGCTCACCCTCGACGGAAACACCGACTGAATGGGCAATGTCAACAACTTCTTTGGTGACATTAACGTTATATTCATAAGACGAAGGTGTTTTAGCATCGGCTTCTAATGAGCCATCCATCATGACACTTGAGAAACCACTGCGTATTGCATTCACACAAACTGACGGAGATGCGCCGTGATCCTGATGCATAACCACTGGAATATGTGGATAAGTTTCCACTGCCGCTGCAATCAAATGACGTAAAAAGGCTTCACCAGCGTACTTTCGTGCACCTGCAGAACCTTGCATAATCACTGGACTATCACATTCATCAGCTGCTTGCATAATAGCCTGAACCTGCTCCAGATTATTGACATTAAAGGCTGGCAGGCCATAACTGTTTTCTGCCGCATGATCTAAAAGTTGTCGTAACGATACAAGTGCCATTTAATTCTCCTTCAAAAATTTACTTTAAAAATTTAAAACCTGTGCTTTGATTGTATTGTACTTGTTGGTATCAATATAAACACACTTATCACCTGCGAGCAATTATGCTGAATCAGTATGCCCTTTTCTTTTAAAGTCACCAACTTTAATTAATTTCATCGTATTGGTACCACCCGTCTTGCCAACCGGCTCGCCTATCGTCATCACCATCATATCGCCATTTCTCACGGCGCCACGACGTAACAATTCGTCTTCAGCCAACTCAAGAATAACCTCCGGGTCATTCAGTCCTTCACCAAACTCAACGGGATAAACGCCTCTAAACAATGTCACCTTACTGCGAGTGCTTTTTTTTGGACTGAGCGCAAATATCGGCACCTTAGAGCTTCGACGCGACATTAGTAAGGCAGTTTCACCACTCTGCGTTAATGCGGCAATAGCACGTATTTGTAAACCACTGGCAGTAGTGAACATTGTAGCCCGGGCAATCGCTTCTTCAATGGTTTTTGGATAAATTGCCGGCATCCGTCTATCCGTGTTCACCGAATACTCCTTTTCCGCTTCCAGGCAAACTCTGGCCATTGCTTCTACCGACTCAACCGGATATTCGCCTGCAGCTGATTCAGCTGACAACATGACAGCATCTGTGCCATCCAGTACTGCATTCGCCACATCCGATACTTCAGCACGTGTTGGAATCGGATTAGTGATCATAGATTCCATCATCTGCGTTGCAGTCACCACCAGTTTATTGTTTGCGCGTGACGTACGTATCATTCTTTTTTGCAAGGCCGGTACAGCTGCATCTCCTACTTCCACAGCCAAGTCACCACGCGCAACCATTATTGCATCTGATGCACTCAGAATATCGTCTAACGCAAGTATTGCTTCAGAGCGCTCGATTTTTGCCATCAACATGCTATTACCACCGGCTTCTTGCATCAACTCCCGAGCTTGCCGTATATCATCACCAGAGCGAGGAAACGAAACTGCTAAATAATCAGCGTTAAACGCTGCTGCAGTTTTGATATCTTCCATATCTTTACTGGTTAACGCCGGCGCACCTAAACCACCACCTTTACGATTAATACCCTTATTATTGGATAAATATCCGCCTTGCTCAACTACACAATGTACTTGACGCCCCCTGACCAATGACACGCCCAGTACAATGCGCCCATCATCCAACATTAACGTTGCACCAGTTTCTACATCATTAGGTAATTCTTTATAATCAAGCCCCACTCTTTCCTGATTACCCAACTCACAATCCGCATCCAATATAAATTTGTCACCAATCTCCAGTTTGATTTTGCTCTTCTCAAATTTACCAATACGGATTTTGGGGCCTTGTAAGTCTGCTAAAACACCGACCGTAGTACCGGCTTCTTTTGCAAGTGCACGCAGTAATTCAACGCTTTCAATGTGTTCTTGTTTGGTACCATGAGAAAAATTAATCCGAACAACATCTACACCAACCTCTATCATTCGCGCTAAAACTTTGGGGTCTCTACATGCCGGACCAAGTGTAGCCACAATTTTCGTTCTTCGGAACATTCAGTTATCTATTTTAGGTGTTATTTAGCTCGCATTTCCAATATCTCTACTGCAGGCAATTTTTTACCTTCAAGAAACTCCAAGAAAGCGCCACCTGCTGTTGAAATATAAGACACTTTGTCATAAATATTGTATTTCTGTATAGCTGCAATCGTATCACCGCCGCCAGCTAAGGTGAAAGCATTTGTTTCTGCAATCGCCCTGGCGATCTTCTCTGTACCTGCGCCAAATTGATCAAATTCAAATACACCAACCGGGCCATTCCAAACGACTGTACCCGCTTGCATAATAATATCAACTAACGCTTGCGCACTCGCCGGTCCAATATCAAAAATCATTTCTTCATCAGTCACTTCACCAGCATCTTTAAGTACCGCCGGCTCGTTGGCATCAAATTTCTTACCAACAACCACATCCACTGCGATCGGTATGGATGCATTGCGTTGTTGCATTTTTTCCATAAGCATTTTTGCTGTTGGCACCAAGTCATTTTCACATAACGAATTACCAACATT
>JAHZIU010000227.1 GCA_022601315.1 Betaproteobacteria bacterium | reverse complement strand
TTTTGTTGTAGTAGTGCATTTAGTTTGTCAGGGTTTTGCTGGCCCCATTGTTTGATACCTTGCATGGATGCTTTTTCTAACGGCAATTCACCTTGTTGCACCAATAATTTGCCAATGGATTTGTACGGGTAGCCATTTTGTTCAGCATAGCCGATTTTAAGCATTTCGCCATCATCCAGCATTATTCGGCCTGATCCTTGAATCTGCAGGAAAAACAATTCCACTTCATCATCCACCCAAACCAGTTCATTGCCCGCTAATTTTTCCGGGTTATTCATGATGTCCGCGCGGCTGTAATAGGGCACAACTCTTTGTCCCTCTATGCGTCCGCGTAACCTTAGGTCTTTGAGTTCCGGATAAATGTCTCCTAAATCTATAGTCAATAATTCTTCAGGTGCGGTATAAAGCGGATAACGAAAGTGCTTAGACGGCGTACGGCTGCCCTGCAGGAGTGGCTCGTAGTAACCAGTTATTAATCCTTCATCGTGACCCTGCTCATCAATGACTTGATAAGGAACCAAATGGGTTTCGAAGAATTGCCTGAGAATGGTGTTATCCATTTGCTGTAATGAAGCTGCAATTGAGCAGGCTTGCTGCCAAAGCGGTTGTTTTTCTAAAATAGTGCAACTTTGCAAGAACGCGTGCCATGCCGGTAGTAAATCGTCATGTGTCCAGTTTGTTAATGCTGACCAATCCGTTGCAATGTGTGTGGATAGGGTTGATGCTGCGTTTGCTACATCAGTCATATCAGTTTCGTCAGAGGAATCAGATTCGGAAATGATGTGTTCCGATGGTTCTTCTATTGAAATTGTCGGTGGCGTTGTTTCAGTTGAACAGGCTGTTAATATCAGGAAAAGAAAAATTACTGGGAAACTTAATTGGTTTTTCATCAAATATTGGTTAGAGTGGCAATTATTTTAAATTTATTAACTATACAGCAACCTTAAATTATGTGGGTAATCGCAATTGAAGCAATTTTAGCACTCAGTTTATTTATTTTTATTATTTGGTGGACGATGTTTTCGGGTAGAAAAAATAAGGACGATGAAACTGAAGATTGAGACTTGAATTCAGTAATCTTCGAGTACCTTGTTTAGCGGTGTCCTACACTGGGTTATCAATATCAATAAATTGATGATTGACTCCGAATTTTTGAGCAATATGCTCACCCAGCGCTTGTACGCCGTAACGCTCAGTAGCATGGTGTCCTGCTGAAAGAAATGCGACACCTGATTCGCGTGCGATATGCACGGTTTGTTCAGAGATTTCACCGGTAATAAACGCATCGATGTTCATCTGAATCGCTTCTTCGAAATAACCTTGTGCAGCACCAGTGCACCAGGCTATATGCCGGATTGGTTTGTTTGGATCACCGACGATCATTGGTTTGCGCAATAACACGCTTGCTATTGTGTCTGCTAATGCAGTCAATGTCATGACCTGTGGTGCTTCTCCGATTACGGCAAGATTTTGCTCGCCGAAGCGACTGGTTTCCATCAAGCCTAATTTTTGACCCAATTGAGTGTTATTGCCCAATTCAGGGTGGCTGTCCAAAGGTAGATGATAGGCAAATAAGTTGATTTTGTTTGTCATTAACTTTGCAATGCGGCGGCCTTTTATGCCGGTTAAGCAAGCATTTTCACCACGCCAGAAATAACCATGATGGACGAGAATGGCGTCCGCATTAGACGTAATCGCGGCTTCTAAAAGTTCCATCGAGGCCGTAACACCACTGATAATGTTGTGAATATTGTCGCGCCCTTCCACTTGTAGTCCATTTGGGCAATAATCACGGAATTGGGTGATATCCAGTAATTGGTTTAGGTGATTTTCAAGTTCATCTCGATGCATTGTTTTTTCCCTTGTACGTCATAATCTATATGCATGGCGTTTAGTCGATTATACGGTCATGTCATACTACGCAGTATTTTAAAATTTTGGAGTAAAACCTCTATATGTACAGACTTTGGATGATTTTTGCACAAACTGCAACGATATTGCTGGCTATTTTCTTCGTTATCTCAACGTTACGTCCGGAATTATTGCCTTGGCAACCACGCGGGACATTGGTGACTATTCAGGAATCATCATCGGTTACCAGTACAAATGTGTCAGATACTTTTAATGTTGCAGCAGAGCGCGCTATGCCCTCGGTAGTCAATATTTTTACCAGTAAAGAAGTGAAAGCCCCAGCACATCCACTATTGAATGATCCAACGTTGCAACGTTTCTTTGGTGACCGCTTTGAATCAAGAAAGCGGCGCACTTCAAGCCTGGGCTCCGGCGTTATTGTTAGTTCCGAGGGATATATTTTAACGAATCATCATGTAATCGAAGCAGCTGATGAAGTTGAAATCGCTTTGTTCGATGGTCGTAAAACCAAAGCAATTATTATTGGCTCCGATCCTGAAACGGATCTGGCTGTTTTGAAAATAGACGAACAAGGCTTGCCAGCCATTACTTTTGCGCAGCCTGAGCAAGCAAAAGTCGGTGATATCGTTCTGGCAGTGGGAAATCCGTTTGGTGTCGGGCAGAGTGTAACCATGGGTATTATTGGTGCGTTGGGTAGAAGTCAGGTGGGTATTAATACTTTTGAAGA
>JAHZIU010000028.1 GCA_022601315.1 Betaproteobacteria bacterium | reverse complement strand
TATGGTTTTATTGCAACCCTAAAAAACTTAGTATCACGCCAAAAAGCAGGCAAAGCATTCATGACGTTAAATGATGAAAGTATCGTACTGGAGCCAGTTAATGTCGCGGGTGGCAGTTTGATTGTTGCACTTAGTAGCAATGGCAAACTACTATCGTTTCCGATCAGTGAAATGAAGAAGTTATCAGGTGGCAAGGGCGTTATCATTCTCGGACTCAACGCGGGCGATTCTCTAATCGCCACAACCGTGTTACCGGAAGGCGCACCACTGCAAATTAGCGGAATTGGTCGGGGCAGCAAGCTATCAAAATTTGTACTGAAATGGGAAGAACTTCAACCGTTCGTTTCACACCGGGCGCGCAAGGGAATGCTGGCGCCTGTCAAGTTTAGACCAGAGAAAATTGAACCAAAGCTCTCCGTTTAAACCTGTCCAAAATGTAAAATAAAAGAGCGTTATGAAAATCAAGTAACGCGCTTAGCTGTAACTAAACTCTCATTAGTGATGATGACTGCCTCTACCCCGATGACCACCATGGCCTCTGTGACCGCCTCGATGGCCACCTCTAAAGTGTCTATGGCCACCACCCCGGTGTCGATATAAACCTCTATGCCCCCCTACCCGGTGGCCACCACGAAAATGTCTATGCCCACCACGGAAATGCTTGTGGCCACCAAAGAATACCCGGCTACCATAAAGTGATGGCTGATATCTGTAACTGGCTCTGGCACCAACACCCCCATAATATCCACCACTATTATAGCTGGGCGTTCCACCATAATAAGGAGGAGCCACACACCCGCTAAGAAAAAGAATTGTGATTACGGCAAAAAAGAGAGCAATTTTTATTGTATTCATGCTGCACCTCCAATAGATATTTCAAATGAGCAAACGATTTTTTTAATGTCTGAGACCTTTAATCCGCTGTACAAGACAAAAATGTTTCGTTCAAAATCTCAATTGTTAAAAATATTGTATAGGCTATAAACTGAACAAGCACTGAACACAAAATACGAGTCATAGCGTATGCACTCGACACAACTTAAAGCGTTATCCCAGATTTTCCATTAGGATAATCTATTAATATTAATAGTTTTTTGTCAAAATGTTATGGTACAAATCGATTTAAACATTCTGAAAAAAACCTGTTTCGTCAGAGGAATAATGTGAAGGAGTATGAAATAAGTAAAGATCTCTTGATTTGCCTGTCAAATTCACATCCGTTTTTTTCCTTACAAAGATCTAACCCAATGGGATGGACTCCCCCCTTAATCAGCATCAATGTGCCAGACTAGAGTAACTATCAACTAGTCAAAGAAGAAAGGAGTCCGAGATGAACATTACACGAATTGGAATAGATTTAGCAAAACAAATATTTCAGATACATGGTGTTGATAAACATGGAAAAATGGTTCTGAGGAAACAACTGAGACGCGCTCAAATGTTATCATTTTTTAAAAAGTTAAACCCTGTTTAGTAGGAATGGAGGCCTGCAGCAGTTCCCACTATTGGGGTCGAGAACTACAGCAGCAGGGTCACCAAGTGAAGCTAATCCCCCCCAATATGTAAAGCCGTATGTAAAAGGTAATAAGAACGATATGAATGATGCACAAGCGATTTGTAAAGCGGTAGGTCGTCCGAACATGCGTTTTGTATCTATTAAGACGGTTGATCAACAAGATATGCAAGCAATACATCGCATACGTAGTGAACTGGTTAAGCAGCGTACAGCTAAGGGAAACCAGATCAGTGGCTTGGTGTTGGCTCTTGCCCCCCGTCGGTATCCAAAATTCGACTCGGTAAATCCCGTGTCGAAGACATCTTCGGGTACTGTGTGCATACTCACGCCAACAATTCGATCCATTACCACCGGTATGCCAAGCTTCCTCGTCTTCGTCGTTCCTGGTTTTGGGATCAGTACCCGTTTGGCTGGCTGGAAGCGGTAGTTTCCCGATACTAATGTATCGTGTATTCGCGTTAACAGTTCGGTCTCCCTGTATGCGAAGTCTTCTACAGACATCTGGTCTATACCGCTGCGCCAGCGTTTGCTTATACAAGTTGCCACGCCGCGTACAGTCGCTTCGGTTCATAGACCTTCGCCAATACCTGTTTGATCTTCATCTTGTTTCTCCGCGATCTCTCTGTTTATGCCGAGAATGACCGAACAGCAAGTGGCGTTATTGCCCCGGACCGGGCACCTACTTAACCTTCATGCGATTGCATGCAAGTATCAGAAAGAAAACTCTTCTTCTTTTTTCTGATTTGGTTGCCCCATGTGCATTTTCTGGCCCTGTCTCTCTGTATTTTAGCGGTTCCTCAACCTGGTCACTGCCACTTTTCATCCACGGCTTCCCCTATCAACAATGCGCGCTGTCAATAGCCAGGCAAGGGTTTCCTCCCACCTGATCATCAGGGTTTTCTCCTCCACGCTGTTACCAGGCTTCATCGTCCCTGACTTGTCAGTACTTCCCGTGAATCTGCCACTCTATGCCACTCATCGCTTTGGGGTCTCTCGTCGAACCTTTGGGTTCTCTGTCATCTCCGGCAACGGTTGACAACAGTGCAGAAGGGCTTCCCTGGGTAAGACACACTACCTCCCCATATTCCGTCCAGCTTCATGTCGGTTCGATTCGCCGGATATTAGATCTCGCCTAGTCACGTCAGCTCGATCTTCTAACCAACACCATATAGCTGGTTCGCTGTTCGTACACAGGTTCTGCCTCATGCTTCCTTAAACATCATATTTCTAGAAATGCCCTTGCCTTGTTGGCATCATCCTTCCGTCCGGTAACGGCGGACTAAAATTATTCCAAGATCTAACTGGAAACTATGCGGTTGGTGCGTGATGTCAGGAACACGCACCCTGCCGCAAGCAGCGAGATATTAACTACGCTTTTCAATCTACTGGTTTTTAACCAGCTTTCGCCCCAAGGGGCGGGGAATTAAATCCGGATGAGATTAAAACTCAGCGCCCAAACCTAACTTCTTAGATCTTAGAATCAATAAACGTAACTAAAATTTTCTGGAAAAGAACTTTTAAATTCAACAATTATAATTAGAGGAAAATAAAATATATTCAATGGGTTTTTCTAATAACTCCCATTAAATCTACAACTAGCATAGCAAGCAAATTCGCCATTTCTTTTAACCTTGCTCCACGCTATGTACGAAATACTAGCATTGATAAACTTCATCAAGACTTCGAGCGGCATATAGCTCATTTGCAGCTTTTGTAAATTATCTGATGACTAGTAATTCATCAAACGCTTTTCAGAGGCTGCATTTACCACACGAACTCAGAAAATGAAAAATTATTCATATCATGCAGAAGAAGTCTCATTAGGTTTACGCATACGCATAATGAAGAAAGCAGCAGCACCAATAATCAATACAATAGGCAGTACTGTGGTAAACCATGCAATAGGCCGACCCTCACCTACTGAGAATGGAAATACTGAGACATGTTCCTGCCCTTCACCCGTTACCGTCACAACACCAGCAAACATCCCTTTCTCCGGGAATGTATGATCGATCAAAATAGATGCTGTCGGGTAGACTTCCGGCGGTGAATAATAGATGGTCATTCCTTCTAAGTCTTCAGCCGATATCTTTTCCAGATCCTGTGGTGTGGTACCGGTAGTAATCCTATGGGAGGCCGTACTGCGCACAATCCGAACTTCCGTTTCAAACGGGCGCAACTCATCGTTAATGTAATCAAGCGCCACGATGGTTTTGCCTTTTTCAGGTATATCTTCACAAAACTCTTCTTCCTGAGTCAATGGCTGATAGCCGGTAAAATGGATGGTATATGGACCTACGGTGAGAATACACATGTCATCTGCAAGTGCCAAACCACCATGGGCTTGAACCTGTCCAGTAAAAATCATGCCAATTGCTAAGACTGCTGAAACTAATATCTGTTTAATCGTTTTAAGTGACATTACAATGTGTTCCTGTTCAAATATAACCTTATTATTATAAATCTTTATTAAGTATTTTGTAGATTACTTGCTTGTTTTATTTCCGTTATCTGTTTCACTGCTATTTATTTTGCTTTCGCTTGTTTCATCATCACTTGTTTTTGTATTACCTGCTGTATTATCGGCTTTTTTATTGCCTGATCTACCGCTGCCACTTGCTTTACCACTGGCCATTTCGTTACTACTTGATTTATGATGCTTTGTTTTGTGGCTGTCGTTTTCTTTACCACCATTTGTTTCTTCACTATTCACCGGTATTCCACGTTTAGCTGCCAGCCAGTTTCTAAATCGTCTGGATCTCAGAATTTTATAGCCCAATATCAGTGTCAATAAAATCCCTACTACCGGCCCAATGCTTGCTCTGAATACCTGCTCGTAATTGATCATTTCCACGCGCAAATGATATCTGTAACTCAGTGGCGGAAACCCATCTGCTGTAACAACTAGTAAATGCTTTCCCTGTTCAAGCATTTTTTGCGTATTGATAACACCATCCTGGTACATGGTTGGGCGCATATTGGCAATGACTTCCCCATCTTCTTCATTGCTCCCTCTGATTATCTTTATCCCGATAGGCATTTCACGTAACGCAGGATCCACTAGATCTATTACTAATACGGCATTCCCTGCTTGGGGTACGTTTGTGCAGTAATGCCCTTCTATATCTACTTGTGGTTGATAAATACTCATATGAATCATGTTTTCACCAACCCGACGCATGCAACTGTCGTCTTCCATTTCAACCTTGCCATGCGCACCTACTGTGCCCGTATACAGCATCGTGATAAGTATAAAAACTGCAATTCCTGTTTGTACTATTTGCCTAACCACGACAAACCCTCCTTCTAGTGAGCAGCGCTGCTACAATTATTCTTTGACAAGCGTTTGTTTGCTTCGCTTTTGTTTCTACTTGCATTTTAAGCGCGCTCGAATTTCTTCTTATTGATGCTTTATCTATAAAAAAACCGGCACACCGGCTGTCTTACGACAGTGGTGTACCGGTGATGTATTGCCTAACTTAGCTTAAAGCTTCGTAAAGACCGGGATAACTGCACCCGCAATACTGTTGATGTGACGATTTCCTTCCTCGTCCCAGG
>JAHZIU010000226.1 GCA_022601315.1 Betaproteobacteria bacterium | reverse complement strand
TTTTATTTTCAATGGTCATATACGAAACACTGTTGTTTTAGTTGGTTCTTATCCATAACGTATTTTCATAAGCTTATTTTAATAAAAGTTTTTAATTGCTGCTGCAACGTGTTTTGCCGGTATGCCATTATGTCTTGTTGTATGGCGTATAAATATAGACTATATATCAGTTGGTTATGTTCGGTCAGCAGGTTGTCTTAATTGGTTTGGAAAGGTTGTGTTAGGATAAAGTTTCAGTGCGTATTTGCATTTGCCTTAATTCACTGGGCGTGTAATTGTAATGGCGTTGAAATGCTTTGTTGAGTGTTCTTGCCGACATAAATCCAATTGATTCAGCTATTTGATCCAGTGTTGCATTAGAGTATTTAATCAGATTGTAGGCTTTCGTTATCCGCCAGTTCATAACATATGTCATGGGTGCTACCCCAACGGTATCTTGAAAGTGCCGATTTAATGTCGCACGCGACATACCAACACGTTCACTGAGCAATGATAGAGACCAATTAAATTCCAGCTCTTGATGTATCAGCATGAGTGCTCGATGGACTCTACGATCACTCAGTGCAGCGAGGAAGCCAACGGTTTCTTCGTTTTCACTGACATAACGATTAAGAAGTTGTAAAAAGAATGCTTCGGTAAGTCGGTCAACAATGGGATTGCCAAGGTCCTGTGCCCTGCGCATTTCAGCGTCAATTAACATTGCTGACATCCAAATCGGATCTGTTGCGTTGAGTTTAGAGAAATGAAGCACTTGTGGAAATGCATCGAGAATAGGATGCGATGTATCGCGATCAAAATTAACCAAACCGCACATGAGACGATTAGTAATTTGGCCTTGTTGAAAAAGCGGGCGACCCAGTTCACAGGCCTTACCCGCACGTTCGCTGGGAATCAGTTCGCGACCTGGTTGATCAGCAATCCAATGTGAGGTTCCATTGGGAAGCATTATAATTTCCATGTCCTGGACTTTAATCACATCCTTATCATTTGTGCCTATAGAAAAGCTTCCTGACAACGGGACATGAAAGCGTGGGTAGCCTACCTGCGCAAGAGACATACCCCATGGGGCCGCAAGCTCTGAGGAAAAAAATATGGAGCCACGGAAACGCAATGTTTCTAAAACGTCTCCTATTACATTGAATTCAGAGCCACTATTATTGATCCGATCAGGCACTTTTATGAGTCTCCAGGGCATCCACTTTCACAAAGCTAACCGCTATGATCATCATAGCAAAAAAGTGTATAGCGCCATGTTCTATGGTTGTTTTTATATGTAAAGAGAAAGCGTAATTATATGTGAATATGAATATTCAGTGTCGAATATGCCAACCTATGCTTTATACAAATTTTTTGTTATGTCCTAAATATATGTCTTGTGAAGTTACGATTAAAGGAGAATACCGTGGATCAATTTCGAAGAAAAAGCTATTGTTTGATATTAAGCACTATGTTACTAACTACCACTTCAAGTCTATTTGCTCAGACCGCTGAAGAAGACAGAGCGCAACAAATACAAGAAATACGCTCAGTAATTGAAACCGTAAGAACTGATGTCAGAGGTTTTCCAGCTGATTTGCAGGATACTTTGATTGAAATGGTATTAAGACCGCATTCTGCGGTACCTACAACTGCATTCTCAGAAGCAGATGACCCAAGCTTATTGTTTGCCTATTATTTGTTAAATACCGATGACTTTGAGCCTAATGTGTTCTCAGCACGCATTCCAGGTATAAATGATGAAGCGCTACAAACAGGCGCTAATGCAGCTAATGGCGGATTGCCAACCATTGGTGCTGTTCGAATGGTTTTTGAGCCAAAAGAAGGCTTGCCGGGAAATCCTACGAGCTTTGAGGATCCAGCAGCTTTTGTTGATATGTTCACCGACATATCAGGTTTGTTTGTCATTAATAACGAATCTGGTTGGTATGAAGGTTGGTTAATTCGCGACCTTACTATTCCAACTGAAATTGCACCGCTGGATTCATTGTCGGTTAATCCATGGGGAACCTTAACCCAGGAAGATTTTGATGCTTTGCCAAGGAATGAGGAGGGTGTTAATCAACTGGGAACCATTTTTGCCATGGATGGTAATGCAGTCCGCCTACCTTCTAAAGATGATGTTTTCGCTGATGGAAACATTGGCAATACAGTTGGCTTTCCGGTCAGTATCGGTTCTTTTAATGCATTGCAACAAAGTGATGTACATGCCTACTGGGAACTGAATCCTGGAACAAATTGGACCTTCCCATTATATGAACTTCCCTTTACAGGTGCCGGTCCAGATGGTGCGCCAGCGGTTGATACGCCTTCTATTATTCCACCAACATTCGAGAACCTTCTTGTGCCTGATCGTCCAGTTTCTCCTGAACGTGCTTTGGCTTTAGGAGATCTTATTGATGATCCGCGTGATCCAGATCGTAGCGAAGCGGAGCCAGGGTTTTTAAGTCAAACTGAATCACGTAACCGGTTTATCCCAAGTAATTTGGCAAATGAAATCTTATTAGACGTTTTTGTTAGAACGCAATCATTTGCCCCGGGGGTAGGTATGCCTGATCGACTATACATGGCTTACCAGCGACAGGTTGCCAAAGTAGACACAAACGGTGATGGTGCAGTAGCTCATGCGGAAGTTGTTATTACAGATAGCTTTGTGAATGGCACACAAACTGTCGATAACAGAAGTCTATTTATCCCAGCTACCGAATTTAATCGTTTTGCGGTTACGCGTGAAATTAATGATGGATTGTTAGGGCCTAGATTTGCGCCTAGTCAGCGGGCCTATGTTGCGTCAGGGTTTGCGACCTATCTGGCCGAACCGGTACCGGCATCTCTACCTAGAGATGCTGATGATAGATAGCAGTTTATTGATTTAAATTGGGTATGTTTTTTATCGCTTGTGCTCCGACTACTTGATGTTGAAGGATTTACGGCCGGGGAAGATTTGTTTGTTGTGTTATCTCGTTTGGAATAAGGCCATAAGTTCAGGCTTGACAATTTAGTTGGAGCACTGGTTTTCCCTTGTGATAAAAAATTTATTTTCTCGTGATAAACCCGTGAAATTATCTAAGCAGAATGTCTCTTACTGAAGTGAATAACGGGAGAAGAATGATCAAGTAGTTAGCGCAATAGTAGGCTGCTAAAAATTGAGGTGGTGATTATTTTTCCACTGGAAATCATACTATCTTCATGTTGTTGACTAGTGAAGTGGCAGGTAGATGTAGACACTCCGGTTAAGAGAAAAAACTTAACTGAAGGAAAAAAATGGTATCAAGAAAAAAATATACAAAGGAATTTAAATTAGACGCGATAAGGCTGGTTTTGGAACAACAGTACCCAGCAGCAAAAGCGGCGCGCAGTCTTGAAATTAACGCCAATATGCTCAGGCGCTGGATCAAGGAATACCAAATCGACAATGATGAATTGTCATTCGGAGGCAGTGGGCAGTTAACGCCAGAGCAAGAGGAAATTAGACGTCTAAAGCTGGAAAACAAGCAATTAAGGCTGGAGAAACAGATGTTAAAGGAAGCGGTGATTTTCTTTGCGAGAGAAACAAAGTAAGCAATTACTCATCACTTATGGGAATTATGATATCAGTTTCTTCCAGACAGAAATAAACGTGAATTAGCTGCTATTGCTGGTAATAAGACATCAATAGAAGTAAATACTAGAAATCAGACACAATGAAATAGAGGAATTTCAATGATGACTCAAACAAAATTATTATTTCGTATTCTCGTTATTTTTGCAGCTATCAGTTTGTCGACGATAGTCTACGCAAAAGGGTTTTCAAATTATTATGGTGATCATGAGGAACCGGACAGTCCTTTTATAGGGGCGGTTTATGCAATGTCAAATAACTTTACGGCCAATACAGTGGTCGGCTATGGACGTAGTGAAGACGGTAAATTAACTAAAATTGGAGAGTTTCGTACAGGTGGTGAGGGCGCTGCATTTGATGGAGGAGAAGGATTGGATCCACTCATTTCAGCTTATTCAATAATAATGACTGATGACCGCAGATTTCTTTTGGCTGTCAATGCCGGCAGTAGCTCGGTCAGTGTATTCCGCATCAATTCAGACTTCTCATTGGAACTTACTGAGGAGCAACGTATACGCGGCGGTGTCGTAGGCCCTAACAGTATTGCCTATAGAGATGGTTTGGTATACGTATCAGTGATTGATTCTGATGGCATTTTTGATGGTGAGCCAGACCAGGAAGGTGCTTTGGTTGGTTTCAGGCTTACGCGTAATGGAAAACTAAGACCAATAGCACGTTCAACACGAGAGTTGGGTAATCGTCCAAGTGCCGTACGGTTTTCACCTGATGGGAAATTCTTGATTGCTGCATCAATTAATGCGGGTTCGTCAGCATTAGCCAGTGGCAGCCAGGATGAGATGGTTGTCTATGGTGTAAGGCGTAATGGACGTTTAACAAGAAATCCGGTCAGTGCTGCCGCTTCCACGGTGCCTCTTAATAGCGAAGGAAGAAATCTGCCTAGCGCAATAGGTTTTGAGGTAGTGCGTGATAGAGGTAAACAGTTTGTAGTGGTAACAGAAGCCCGTGAATTCCAGTCTGACGGTTCTCCGCCAGCGTTCCCAGCTTTGCAAACAGGTTCTATTTCTACCTGGGAACTTGATCACTATGGCAGGTTAATACCCATTGATCTGGATGTCCTGGCTGGAACCAGTATTACTGACGGTGAACGCACGGCCTGCTGGATACAGTTTGCAGCCGATGGGGAAAGCTTCTGGGTTTCTAATGCTTTGGAATCAACCTTGTCTTCTTTTTCGTTTGATCGAGGCAATATTAGTCTCATTAACCGCATCGAAGCTGCCGGCACACCGCCTTCTGATGATGATCCTTTCGGCACTACTGATGGTTGGATCGATTTGTGGGTAAGCGAAGATGGCTTGCATTTGTACCAGCTTTTTGGTCTCTCAGGCACCATTGGCGTTTACGAAATCGAGAATGAAGGTGAGGGAACTGGCCTAACATTAATACAAACGGTATCTGATCTGCCGGACAGAAATACACAAGGAATTGTTGCATTTTAACTAGTACAAACAGACCGGGCTGATTAATCAGCCCGGCCTAAATTAGAGAACTTTTCACCGTTACGCTAACTCAGAAATATACTGCGTGTGTTTTCCATAAAAAAGCGTGGAAATTTAGAAACTGCCTATCGCTTATTTAATAGGTAAATATGTAAAGCAAACGTAGGCTTATTCAGGAGAAAACCCTATGAAACGACGCACTCTATTACAAGGTATCACCACACTGGCTGTGCTGCCGTTGATTTCGGCATGCTTACGTGAACAAGAAAATATTGAAACACTCAATATGGTCATGGTTGAATCGTTGGATAAATCGCCTAAGGAATGGCGGGAACTGGTTTCACCTATGGCTTATAAAGTATTGTTTGAAGAAGCTACTGAACGCCCAGGGAGCAGTTCATTGAATCACGAGGACCGTGTTGGTACTTATATTTGTGCAGCATGTTATCTGCCGTTGTTTGAGAGTAAATATAAATATGATAGTGGTACGGGTTGGCCTAGTTTTACCCAACCTATTGCGGGACATATAAAAACTAAGCGGGATTTCAAAATGATTGTGCCGCGCATTGAATATCACTGCGCGCGTTGCGGAGGTCACCAAGGACATGTGTTTAATGATGGGCCGCAGCCGCGTGGGGAACGTTGGTGCAACAATGGTATTGCACTTAAGTTCGTGCCAATGGAAGAACAATTGCCTGTACTCAGGACTTGATTATGATCAACATTAGCATATTACTATTCAATAAAGTAAAGAACCGGACTGTATTTACAGTCGGTGGCGCAGTCCTATTGTTGGTTATGCTTGCTGCATGCCAACAATCAGATGCTAAAAACACGATCGTATTTGACAACCAGTCAGCATTGGAAATCGCGACTTTTGCCGGCGGTTGTTTTTGGTGTACTGAAGCAGATTTTGACAAAGTACCAGGCGTGGTATCCACAACATCAGGTTACATTGGAGGCACAGAGACCAACCCAACATACGAGCAGGTTGCCGCTGGAGTCACTAGTCATATAGAAGCGGTGCAAGTGCGCTTTGATCCAAGTAAAACCAGTTTTAGCAAGTTATTGGCCGCGTATTGGCCTACAATCGATCCGCTTACGCCAAATCGCCAATTCTGTGACAGTGGTCCGCATTACCGTAGTGCTATTTTCTATCACGATGCTGACCAACAGCATAAAGCCGAAGCATCCAAAGAAGCATTAACCGTCTCCGGCCGTTTTACTAAGCCTATTGTGACTGAGATATTGCCTGCTACTGTTTTTTATCCTGCAGAGGAGTACCATCAGGATTACCATATGAAAAATCCGATCCGCTATACGTACTATCGTAGCAGATGTGGACGAGATAAGCGTTTAGAAGAAGTATGGGGAGAAAGTAATTAAATCGTCGAATTCTGCTGTTTATTTATAGTTGTGCACTCTATATCCCACATAAAACCGATGAGTTCGCGTGCAGCCGCATAATTGATACTTGTGATGTTGATACCGGTTTAAAATTGACCACCTGTGCCGGAAGTGTATGACTTTTTATTTTTTATGAGCGAGTGTTTCAAATTCATTATTTCCATTTGAGAAAACACCTGCTTCAGTTACAACATAATGCATGGCAATGTCATGTGGTTGAGGGTGTACACTGTCCAG